>JAURYC010000215.1 GCA_030654105.1 Deltaproteobacteria bacterium | reverse complement strand
GACGATCCGTTTGATGCGGGCCACGTCATGAATGGGTTTCAAAGCGACGACCATCTGGATCGTCGAGCAATTGGGGTTGGCGATGATACCGCGCTTTTTATACTGGGCAATGGCATGGGGGTTTACTTCCGGTACAACCAGAGGAATTTCAGGGTCCATGCGGAATGCGCTGCTATTGTCTACGACCACAGCGCCGGAAGCGGCTGCCGCCGGGGCGAATTCCAGGCTGCGGGATGCACCGGCAGAGAAAAGGGCTATCTGAATATCCTTAAAGGAATCTTTGGTGAGGCGTTCGACCTTCACCGGCTTGCCATTAAAATCTAATTCCTTTCCCTCCGACCGCTCGGAAGCCAGAAGTTTGATGGAGCCCACGGGAAATTTCCGTTGCTCCAAGGTTTTGATCATCTCTAAGCCCACGGCCCCCGTGGCGCCCGCAACGGCTACGGCATAGGATCTTCCTTTCATCCTCGATTCTCCCATGAAATATTTTTTTAATTTATTGTCATCTTAAGATATTGCGAGAAATAATGTCAAGGGGATTGATTGCCAAAGAGGGGAAAGGTGAGGGGGCTTGACTTGTAACCTGAAATCCGCAACGGGTTTTAATGGCATTCCAGGGAGGGGATGGATTCGTAAATCTCTCTCAGATCAGCATCCTGGCCATTGCCGGTAAAATGCAGAATGAGGGTGCGGTTAAGCTCAGGGCAATAAAAAGAAAGGCGCAGAGTTTTAACAGTTTTTTTCCTAATCAAGCCTTGTTGCACTTCCCCGATACAATAGGATGCGGGATGGCCGCAAACCATTTTTGTACCCTGGGAGGAAATCTGGACATCTTTGACCTGAAGACCATCATGCTTTCCCCGCTTGATCTGGATCATTAAGTCAAAAGCAATCCTTTTTAAAGGATTAAAGACAATCTGATCTGTCTGGCCGGCCTCTACCCAGGTGATGTGCTCTCTTTGTACTGCGGAGTGAACGTCTGGCTCCAGGTAGCTTCGGGTTATCTTCCAGCCCTCGGGAAGAGAGAGAATTAAGAAGTAGCCCGTTCCGAATAAGATATTTCTTGCGGCGATGATATGTTTGGTTAATTCAAGGGGCATGGTTTCTGGAGCGTTTCAGGAGCTCCCCAGATGTTCCTGCAGGAGAGTATCCAATTGATTCTTGTCCTTGCCCGCGTACTTCCTTTTTTTATTGATAATGAAGGTCGGATAGCGATGCACCCAATAGCGGAGCGATTTCATTACTCCTTGGAGAGATTGGACATCGATGACTTTAATTAAAATTCGCTCACGATATTTTTGGGCTAATTCCTTGATCCAATTTGAAAGAAAAAGATATTCCTCCTTCAATTCTTCAGGATATTCGTTGAGATCCCTGCTGTCCCCCTTTTCTCTGAGACCCACCTGGTCTGTAGCAATATTACAAGTAAATCAGGTGTTGTAAAGGCCCGGAACCAGAGAAATGACTTCGAGGGTGATCGGTTTCATTGTTTGCCCAAAAGAGACGGGAAAACCCGAGATAGGTTCTCCCGTCGGCAAGGAGTTGATCTGCTTATTTGGCACCTCCGGTAGGTGCTGGAGCCGGGGCTCCCTCCCTCTTTTCACTGGTGAATTTGCGGATGGCCGCGAAAGCATCTTTGATCAAAACACTCGCGCAGAAAACCAGGAAGAGGGCGATCAAGCCGGTGAGCCAGTCGCCGATGGCCCGGTCTGTGGTAATGTTGGGGGTAACAAAGAAATGTTTGATCTGGCCGTAGGAAACCCAAATGGCGGCGGCGATAGTGGTGACAAAGAGGAAAATAGAGGGGGCGAGAGTGAATCTGTAATTTTTCCTCTCGTAGGCCAGCCAGCAGGAGGCGATGAGCAAAGCCATGGAGGCTAACATCTGGTTAAACGCTCCTCCGAGGAACCAGAGGGTAGAGAGAACCCCGGTAAAGCAGAAGACGGCAAAGAGAATCAGGGTGAAGATAGTGGAAAAATGAACATTTTTGAAGATGGGCCAAAACTCCCCAAGCACGTCGGCGCCGTAGAGCCGCATAAACCGTACCCCTAAGTGGATGAGCGTCAGGCCGATGACGGCAAACATAATGTTGGAAAAATCGAGGGCACTACTTTCCGGAATTCCGATATTGCCCAGGAAATTCGCCGCCCCTACAGAGAAGACCGCACCCGCGCCTTTCTTGAAAGCCGCCGCATATCCTTCGAAGCTTCCGAAGGCCGACACGGCGATAATCAAGGCCAGCATGCCCATGATCATCTCCAGGAGCATGGCGCCCCCGGCAACGGGCAAAGTATCCGTTTCTTTTTCAATCATGCGGGCTGTGCCGGAGCTGCCTACCAGGGAGTGCCAGCCGGAGACCGCTCCGCACATGAGGGTGACGAAAAGCATCGGCCATAGGGGGTTATTTCCCCACCACCATCCCTTGAAGGCTGGGAAGTTGCCGAAAGAGGGATTTCCGAAAAGAACTCCCAGACCAATTCCGATCATTCCGATGAATACTACCCAGAAACCAAGGTAGTTGATGGGTTGAGCCCAGCGCCAGATGGGGAGGACCGCCCCGAAATAGCAGAATAACAGGACGGCGAGTACCCAGATAAACGTGGGTTGGTTAACGACTCCGAAAATAATCGGGGGCTTGTCACCGCCACTGATGGCCTTGAAAAATGCCATCACCGGCTCGAGACTGGTGAGGTAAAAAATACCGAAAAAAGTAATTATCACGGTCACCAGAGTGGTTGTGATGATGGATTGCTTCCATTTATAAATCATCTGGCCGGTCAGAACGCCCATCAGCACCCAGATGATAATCCCTAAGGGGCCCGTTGATTTGGTGAGGGTTGCGGCGATGAACAGCGCAAAGGCCCCGAAGCTGAGCATGAGGTTGAAATAAATAAAGATGCTGATCAGGGTTCGCGCCCGGGGAGAAATCAGGGTATAGCTCATCCCCCCCAAACTCATCCCTTCTTTGCGGATGCCCACCATGGTGGAGGTATAATCATGAACCCAGCCCAGGAAGGCTACACCCAGGAGAAGGTAAAGCATGGCTGGCAGCCAGCCCCAGTTGACGGCCATGATGGCTCCCACGACAGGGCCTAATCCGCAGATGGATTTGAATTGGAAGCCGAAGAGAACATTTTTGTTGGCAGGCATGAACTCCACACCATCCATGTACATGACGGCGGGAGTTGCTTTTTTTGGATCGGACTGAACGATTTTGCGGTCGACATAACGGCCGTAAACGCGGTAGACAAGGACTACCCAAATAATACTGAGGATTAAAACAAATATTGACATTTTTCTCCCTCCTTACGAGTTAAATCTTGGAATTTTTTTCTTCCTTTCCTCAAGAGCAATCATATTGCCATTCGGGGAACAACCTTAGCCTTTCCAACGATCCAACTGTTTCTCTCAGGGAGCCATTGTGGCTCGGCATCACCTCCTTATATGATTTAAAATTTTGTGACCCCATTTAAAGATTTTCCACATATTTTGCACAAATAGAAAAAAATGTCAATAAAAATGTTTTTTTTATTTGACATTAGACCCTGTTAGATTATAATTGCATCCGGGTAAATAGAAGGTTGGGGAAAACCCATTTTAAAAAGTCCTGAATACTGGAGGGACACAATGGCCAAAGAAGAAGAGAAACA
>JAURYC010000214.1 GCA_030654105.1 Deltaproteobacteria bacterium | reverse complement strand
TATCAAGGATCTCCCGCCTGAAGGGTTCCAGGTTATTGTATACGATCTTAAGATCCGGAATCAAGGCTCAGAAGGATGGCTCGATTTCTCCTTGATCCTGGCCGATGCTAACGCAAGAAAAACCCTGGGTTTCATTCATCTTCTTTTGCTTCGGCGACAATCTCCTCTCGCTTTTTCCGGATCATGGGAAGAAGCGAGGAGAACAAAAGGCCCGCAGCCACTAACAGACAGCCGGCAGAGATGGGTCGAGCCATAAAAATCCCAAAGCTTCCTCCGGAAAGAATAAGAGATTGCCTCAAAGCGTTTTCGAGCATGGGAGCTAAAACATAAGCCAAAACTAATGGTGCAGGCTCATACTCGAACTTGCGCATCAGATAACCGACAACCCCGCAAAGGAGCATAATGGTTACATCGATAACACTGTTGTTGATCACGTAGGCCCCGATAAGACAGATGTACAGGATCAGCGGGAAGAGGATGGCGTAAGGAACCCGCAGGAGCTGCACCCAGAGGCCAATAAGGGGCAAGTTGAGTACCAGCAGCATAACGTTTCCCATATACATGCTGCTGATCACCCCCCAAAAAAGCTGGGGGTGTTGCTTTACCAGCATGGGGCCCGGAGTAATGTTGTGAATCATCAGGGCCCCCAGCAAAATAGCCATCACCACGTTGGACGGGATGCCCAGGGTCAGGAGGGGAATGAAGGCTCCCTGGGCGGCGGAGTTGTTGGCCGCCTCCGGAGCTGCCACTCCTTCAATGGCCCCCTTACCGAATTCTTCGGGATGCTTGGAGATGCGCTTCTCCAGGGCATAAGACACGAAGGAGCCAAGGACGGCTCCTCCCCCGGGTAAGATTCCCAAGAAGAAGCCGGAAGCGGAACCCCGAAGGATGGCTCCGATGGACCGTCTCCAATCCTCCCGGGTCGGGAAGAGACCCTTGACCTTGGTGGTGAGGAGTTCCTGCTTGATCTTCTTTTCCACGTTCAGCAGGATTTCCGAGATTCCGAAGAGACCCATGGCCAGCGGCGCGAGTCCCACGCCGTCGAGCAGTTCGGGAATGCGGAAGGTGAAACGGGGCATCCCCGTCATTGTGTCCAGCCCAATCGTTCCCAGGATGATTCCGACACCAGCCATCATCAAGGCTTTAGCCATCGATTTCTGGGCCAGATAGGTAAGGACCACGAAGCCAAGGATCATCAAGGAGGAGTATTCGGGGGGACCGAAGCGTAAAGCCACAGCGACCAAAGGCGGGGCCAGAAGCTGTAAACCAATGACCCCAATGGTCCCGGCGATGAAGGAGCCGAAGGCCGCGATCCCCAGGGCTGGTCCAGCCCGACCTTTTAAAGCCATCTGATAACCGTCCAGGGTGGTAACAACCGAGGCCGCCTCGCCGGGAATATTCACCAGGATCGAGGTCGTGGAACCTCCATATTGGGCGCCGTAATAGATGCCGGCGAGCATGATGATGGCTGTTGTGGGGGGAATCCCGTAGGTCACCGGAAGGAGGATGGCCATCGTGCCCACCGGACCGATCCCGGGAAGAACTCCGATCAGGGTTCCGATAAAAACTCCCAGGAAGCAGAACATAAGGTTGATGGGCTGTAAGGCAACGCTGAATCCAGTGATAAAATTGGCGAAAAACTCCATAGAGAAATAATCCTCTCGAGTTAGAAACCCAGGATCCCTCTCGGCAGGGATGCTTTCAGAAAGATGTCAAATAGAAGATACGTAGAGCCTAAGGTCAGCAATAGAACGATAAGGACTTTCCTCCAGGGAAATTTTTCCACCCACCTAAAAAGAATAAGGAGAAGGAAAAAACTGGTAGGAATAAATCCCAGACTTTCCAGGGCCAGGATAAAGCCCAATATCAAGAGGCTGATGATGACCGGACGATGCCAGTTCACCCCTTCCCAGAGGGCGGCGAGTTTGGCCCGAGCCTCTTTTTTGGGGGTGAAGGATTGCAGGAGTATGAGGATGGCCATAAGAGCAATGAAGCATCCAGCCAGAAAAGGAAGGAATCCCGAGCCCGGTTCCCGCAATGTCCCTAACCCCAGCCGGGTTGATCCGTACATACTGATCAGCCCGACCGCAAACCAAAAAAGACTGCCCACCCGCTCCGCTTGCATCTGATGCAACCCTCCTCGGCAATCAAATGGTTTTCGTCCTTCTATTCCTTGGTCTTTATACCAATCTCTTTCAGAAGATCGGCATAAAATTTATACGTCCCGGGAAAGTCCGCCTCTAATTGACGCCGGTCTTTGAAGGAAAAGGGGACAGATAAATTCTTCATTACTTTTTTGAATTCTGCAGAATGCACGGCCTGGCGGAAACTGTCCTCCAGTTTCTTGGAAATCGGGGCTGGAAGCCCTTTGGGGGCGAGAAGCAAATATTGTTGGGGAGGAAGATCCTGATACCCCAAGTCCTTGAGTGAGGGAACATCTGGAAATTCGGGATCCCTCTGCTCAGCGCTCGTGACCGCCAGCATGCGGAAAATTCCCTGTTTCACGTAGTTTAGATGGATTCCGGCCCCCGCGGTAAAATCCACGTGCTTCCCGATCAGAGCGGTGCTGGCTGGAGCCCCTCCCTTGAAAGGCACGTGTTTAAAACTCACTTTGGCCTGCTTGGCCAGATAATCCACGGCGAGTTGCTGGTTGGCGCCGATCCCCGAGGAGCTGTAGGAGAGCGATCCCGGGTTCTTTCGGGCGTGGTCCAGTAAATCGTTGAGGGTTTTAAAGGGAGACTCCTTCAGGACGCAAATGCCGCCCACATAATTGCCGTAGACCATGAGAAAAGTAAAATCCTTAGCGGGATTATAAGGGGGGGCCAGCATGATGTGGCGGACGTCCATGGCTGAAGATGCTACGACAGCGAGCGTATATCCATCCGGCTTTTTGCTGGCCACGAGGGAAGCGGCGACCGTGGAACCCCCGCCGGCTTTATTTTCAACTACCACGGGGACGCCCAAAATCTTCTGGCCTGCTTCGGCCAGAGCTCTGGCGGTGAGGTCCGTCGTGGCCCCGGCTTCAAATCCACAGTAGATGGTAATGGGTTTCGTGGGGAAATCCTGGCTAAAACCTATCAAGGGGCAAAAGAGTGTAAACAGAAATAAGAATGGCACCATAATTCCTCTAAGAATATTTTTCTGGCTCCTCATTGACCTTACCTCCTTTTTTTATCGTCCTTTGAAGACGGGTTTGCGTTTTTCCTTGAAAGCTCGTTGCCCCTCTTTCAAATCTTCGCTGTTAAAAGCCTGAACCCGGAGGGCTTCAATCTCCCTGGCATCTTCGGGGTCGAGTCTCTGATATTTCATGCACTTATTAAAGATCAACTTCATGCCCTTCAAGGATAAAGGAGCATTGGCGGATATTTCCTGGGCTAACTCATAGGTAAACGGGGCAAGTTGGCCGGGAGGTAGGACATAATGGACCAGCCCCATCTCTTTGGCCTTCAAGGCCCCGTAGCTTCGGCCGGTGAAAAATAATTCTTTGGCGTTGGCCAGGCCCACAATGTTAATCAGGCGCAGGATCCCATCCGGCTGATAGATAATCCCCAGCTTGGCCGGTGGAATCCCCATCTGGGCGTGTTCTGCGGCGATGCGGATATCGCAGGTCATGGCCAAGTCACATCCCGCCCCGAAGGCATGGCCGTTGATCATGGCAATGACCGGGTAGGGAAAGTCCAGGAGGGCCGTGAGTACGTTCTGAAAGGGGCTTTGGGTTTTCAGAGCGGCGGCCTGTTCCGGAGTCAGGTTGGTGGGGATGTCGGAGATGTCGTAGCCGGAAGAGAAGGCTTTATCGCCAGCTCCGCGAATCACCAAACATCGAACTTCTCCCTCTTCCTGGAGCCTCGTCAAAGTCTCGGCAAGCTGAAAAAGCATGAGGGGAGAAAGCGCATTCCTTCGTTCGGGGCGGTTAAAGATGATGGTATAAACCTTTTCTTGCCTTTCGGTGAGTAATAATTTTTCTTCCATCGGTTCTCCATGAAAATTTTTGTTCTTAAAAGATCATCCGCCGCTATATTTCCAGCGGCCCCATGGCCAGACGTGATGCCTCCCCTTATTTCATCAGAGGTGACGTCATCCTTTTTGAATGATCCTGGATCTGGTCAAAAGGGAAAGTTAAATCCTAATATGCTCTAAAAATTTTTTCGCGTCAATACTTAATGGGTGCCACTCCTCATTTTTTTCTTTCATAAATTGGGGACAATCGGCCAGGCTCAGGTGGAAGAGTGCCGAGCTGATTCTTTTACTTGACTTCCAGATTTCTATACAGTATGAAACAATTATAAACGAGTTAAGCCCCCTCACCCTTCCCCTCTCCCCCGTAAACGGGGGAGAGGGCGGGGTGAGGGGGAAGGATAAAAAAGCAAATTCCTATACAATCAATATAAAAATAAGGCACCGAGCCAGAGCACAAGCCCGGCCGCAGCGGCCCCGATTTCGACGGGGACAGCCCAGCGCATCTCTTTCTTAACACCGGAGAGAGAAGTATAGGTGGAAGCGCCAGTGAAATTCATGGCCAGGTAAGCCGAGATTGCCGGGATCAG
>JAURYC010000213.1 GCA_030654105.1 Deltaproteobacteria bacterium | reverse complement strand
ACGATCGATTTCTTTATCCACCCGATCGGCCGTGAGGACGGCATCATCCTCGGCAAATTTAAGACCTTCCCCTGCCTCACGCCAGGAAGCCTGGGCTACTCCGATACCCTGGAGAACTCGCTCTTTGGTTAGGGAAAGCTGGGTGATGGCTTTGGCCAGCTCATGTTTGGCGGTTTCCAGGGTGGCGCGAGCTTGGTCTCGGGCGGCGGCGTAATCTTCTTTTTCCAGCTCGAAGAGAACCTGCCCCCGCTGCACAGCATCCCCCTCCTCTACCAGAAGCTTCGCAATCCTTCCCGGAACCTTTGCACTGAGATTGATCAAATTCCCTTTCACTTGCGCATCGTCCGTCGAGACGTAATGCCAGCGAAAGATCAGCCATTGTACGCCGAAATAGATTCCCACCCCCACGAAGGCGACTACCAGAAGAAGGAGAAAGGTCCTTTTCCGGATTCGAGGCGGCAAATTTTCTTTTTTCTCGTCCATTGGTTTATGAACTCCCCCTTAAACCATTTAAGAAAGTTTCCACGAAGGTGTCCACAACTTTCTTCTGGGAGAAATGGAGGAATTTTTTCAGGCCGTAGACTTCCTGGGCTTGAACGTAATGGACGATCATCCCCATGAAAGCCCGGGCGGCCAGCATGGGGGGGACTGGTTTAAAAGCCTTTTCCTTGATTCGGTGGCGGATATATCTGGAAAGAAGCCGGCTTTTTTCCATAACGTGATTTTCAAAAAAGATCTTGGAGAGGTCATGGCCCTCCAGGGCACTGTAGAGGACCAGGCGCATAAAGGTAGGATCTTCCGTATTTTTCTGAATCAAGTAAGAAGCGATGGACTGGAATACCTGCCGGTCATCCTTGGCCTGGACGGCTTCTTTGGGAAAAAACATCTCTTCCGAACCACCCATCCTTTTTTGGATAATTGCCCGGTAAAGCGCTTCCTTGCTGGGAAAATATTTAAACATCAGCGCCTCGCTGATGTGCAGACGCCGGGCAATCTCCCGCGTAGTCGTACCCCGGAAACCCTTCTGGGCGAAAAGCTGCATGGACCCGTGAAGGATCTGTTCCCGCCGGCTTCCTGCGGACATCCGTCTTTTCATCTCCTCCCCCTTTCTCTGGGGAAAAAACTAAGTGATCACTTACTAATAAAATACTTTCTTCATCCTGTCAATTAAAAAAAACAATCTCCATCTCAGCGTCTTCAGCGTTCTCTGCGGTGGAGGGACATTCGGGTCTTGATTCCCTGTTCCGTATAGGTTACTTTACTTCTGAAGAGCTTCAAGATTAATTGCTTGGGAGGAAAGTATGATTCGACGAATTGACCACGTATCCATTGCTGTTCGGGATCTGGAAAAGGCACGTGCTTTCTTTTTGGACGGGTTAGGGGGGCGTGAACTTTACTGCGCGCCTGTCCCTGAGCAAAAATATCGCTGGACGACCGTGGAGCTTGGCACCTCCTGTTTTATCGAACTCATCGATCCGCTGGAAAAAGACGGGTTCGTGTATCGGTTTTTAGAAGGCCGGGGAGAAGGGCCCCATCACATCACTGTCCAGGTGAATGACCTCCAGGAGACCTACCGGATTTTGCAGGAGAAAGGAATCCCCACCTTCGGTTTCGCCGAACCTTTCCCCGGATGGAAGGAGTTATATATCCACCCGAAAAACGCTTTTGGGACTCTCATCCAGTTCGCCGAGTTTAACCCCCTGGATTGGATCCAGCCAGGATACATCCCACCTGCCTACAAAGAGTTTGTCCCCTCCGAGGAAAGCGTCGCGGAAGAAAAAATTGAGGTCCATAAAATGGAGACGAGGAGAGGTCCCGAGATAGAAATCCGCCAGGGGGAAGAAGTAATCCGGATTCCCCAGGCCCGGCTGGAAGCCCTCATCCAAACCCTGAAGCGACAACAGGCACTTTCCGCCTCTCCCCCAGAGTAAAAATTTTAGCTCCAGGACGCTCTTCTTGCAAAAATATTCGCCCAAATACTTGACAATTGATCGGCTGTTGATCAAATATAGATCGCGGAAGGAAAAAAAATTCTGTAGTTTGATTTTGGCAATACGGGGTTTTAAAAAAGGGGTAGACATGCAAAGAAATTCAGAGATTGAGTTTAACCTGCTATTTAATCCGCAATCGATCGCCCTCATCGGGGCTTCGAACAACATCGGGAAATGGGGAGCCATTGTTTTTCTCAACATTATTCTGGGTGGTTACCAGGGGCAAATTTATCCGGTAAACCCGAAAGAGGAAACAATTTTTAGACACAAGGCCTATGCCAAAGTAAGTCAGATCCCTGAGTCAGTGGACTTAGCCATTATCGCCATTCCGGCCCACCTGGCTATGGGCGCGCTTCTGGATTGTATCCAGAAAGGCGTCCGCATGGCCATCGTCATCACCTCCGATTTCAGCGAGACCGGAGAAGAAGGCGCCCGCCTGGAAAAAGAATTGACCGAGACCGCTCGCTCTTCCGGGATGCGCTTGGTAGGGCCGAATACCATGGGAGTCTTCAGCGCTTCAGCCAGCCTGACGGCCCTTATGCCTCCTGTGCGGCCGAGAAGGGGGAATGTTTCCCTTGTCTCTCAAAGCGGAAATATCGGAACGCAAATGCTCGGCTGGGGGGAGAAGTTTGCCGTGGGTTTCAGCAAATACGTGAGTAGCGGGAATGAAGGGGATCTGCGGTCAGAAGATTACGTGTCTTTCTTCGGTAAAGATCCGGCGACCAAAGTCGTCCTCACCTACATCGAAGGCCTGGATGATGGACGGGAATTTTTGCAGATTGCCAAGGAGATTACGCCCTGCAAACCGATTATTGCTTTCAAGGGGGGAAAAACCCTCGCGGGTGCCCGGGCGGCCAAATCGCACAGTGGCGCCATGGCCGGAGTGAATGAGTTATATGAAGCGGCATTCCGGCAAGCTGGCATTATCTGGGCTTCCACGACGGAAGAGATGCTGGAATGGGCCGCGGCCTTTTCTTCCCTCCCCTTGCCCCGCGGAAATCGAGTAGGAATTCTTACCCGGGGAGGCGGATGGGGAGTGATTACAGCCGATGCCTGCAATGAGATCGGACTGGAAGTGCCTCCGCTGGATGAAACCATCATCCAGGCGATGGATGCTTTTCTTCCAACCTATTGGAGCCGAGGAAATCCAGTGGATATGGTGGCTACGATTGGCATGGAAGCCTATATAAAATGCCTGGAGCTGCTGATCTCCTGGGAGAAGGTGGACGCCGTGATTTCCCTGAGCGGGGATGCCGGTCCACTGGCCACGATTCTTCCCGATGTCAAAAAAAGGGCGCAGACCATCCTTTCCCCTGAAAAGATGGAAAAAGTTATGCAACAAGTCTCCGCAACCCGGTCCCAGATTTACCAGCGGGTGGGCGAGCTAATAGAAAAATACCAGAAGCCCGTTTTTGCCGTGGGGGCCAATCTGGTAAAGGGAAAAGGGGGAGCCCAAACCGATTTTATTTTACCCCAATTCCGTACTCCCGAGCGCGCGGCCCGGGCGGCGGGTAAGCTTTATCAATATTTTCGATATCGCCAAGCGATCGGAATGGAAAGATGAACCATTGGAAGATTGGAATAATGGAATAATGGGACTGCCATATTTTGTCTTCGCCATTCCATCATTCCAATATTCCTTTTAAACTAAAAGGAGGATAAGAAAATGAGACTCAAAGACAAAGTAGCCATCGTGACCGGAGCCGGACGGGGGATTGGAGAAGGCATCGCCCTGCGCTTTGCCGAGGAAGGGGCCAAAGTGATCGTGAATGATGTGAACGAGGCCGATGTTAACCGTACGGTAGAAACGATCAAAGCCAAAGGTGGAAAGGCTGTGGCCGTGGCCGGAAGCGTTGCTTCCCGGGAAACCGCCCAGAAAATGGTGGACGCGGCCGTGCAAGAATTCGGGACCGTGGACATTCTGGTAAACAATGCCGGGATCGTTCGCGATGCCATGCTCCACAAGATGACCGATGAGCAATGGGACCAGGTCATCGAGGTGAATCTGAAGGGTGTGTTTCTTGGCATTCAGTGCGCCGCCAGAGTGATGCGGGAGAAAGGATACGGAAAAATCATCAACATCTCCTCCACGAGCTGGCGGGGAAACCCGGGGCAGCTCAACTACTCGGCCACCAAAGCGGGCGTAATCGGTATGACCAAGACGGCGGCCAAGGAATTGGCACCTAAAGGGATCAACGTCAACGTCATCGCTCCCGGAATGATCTGGACGGACATGATCAAGTCCATGCCCCCGGCGATCGTTGAACGGATGGAAAAAGGCCTGGCCTTTATCGTTCCCCTGAACCGCAAAGGTTTGCCCCAGGACATCGCCAACCTGGCCCTTTTCCTGGCCTCGGATGAAAGCTCTTTTATCACCGGCCAGTTGATTCACTGCGACGGTGGGATGATTATGTAACCAATTCGGATTGCGGATTGCGGATTGCGGAGTCAGAAGAAAGAAATACGAAGAAATAATATTTCGGATATCGGTTTTTTTAATAATTAATTCCGCATTCCGCGTTCCGAAATCCGAAATCGTATTGCTCCGAACTCCGAACTGATCACTCCGAACTGCTTATTCGGCATTGGAAGGTTGACCGTTGTTTGATTTTGAAAAGGGACCCGTCAAATTTAT
>JAURYC010000212.1 GCA_030654105.1 Deltaproteobacteria bacterium | reverse complement strand
TCTCTTGTTGTTCTTGTTCAGTCAGTCGTGGCATGGAGTGTTTCTTCTATTTGTGCCTTTACAACCCCGAGTCAGGCTGAGGGGCGCGATGAAAATATAAAACGTCTCAATCAGACGACACTTTAGCGGTCGCCTGGATTGATTTGTTAACGTTTTTATTGCACTTCGCCAAAGTCAGATGTCGGCCAAGAGCAATCATTCGTGTAGGGCGATCTTGGCTTCCGAGCCTGAACCTTTTTCTACGTGGTTCTCAGCTACTGTAACAACTCCAAGATTTTGTAGCGTCTGAATCAACTCGGCGTCGGGCTCTTTCAGGCAAGCTATACAGAGCATCTCTCTCGGTCGAGTGAAAGCCACATATCCAAGTCTGCATTTGTCTTGCTTGTCTGCCACACGAACTGATCGATCGGTCTGCAGCCATTTCTTTAGCTCTGCAACGCCCTTCGCAACTACAAGAACCGCGTCGGCTTGCAGCCCTTTGGCCTTGCGAATCGAGGCGCACAGCTCGGTCCTCTGTGCCGGCGCCCCCCAGCAAAGTTCAGCACTCAGAAGTCTCAAGCCGTCATCAACCAACTTGATTCGGGACTCAGACATCTTATAGCCGAACTTATCGGCAACAAACATGACGAGTTGGTCAATGCCATACTGTCCTGCCTGAAGGTTCCTGAGTAGCCGGACGCCAACGACACGCCACTGAAGACGGGACAGTCCAAATTCCTCACAGATTCTTCGTTGACTGCGATCAAGCGCGACAGACAAAAGTTCAAGTGCGTCTCCGAGTATCGAATTGCTCCTTCGTCCGTCGTTTGAGATTGCTGTCATCTGAAACTGATCACGAACTGAATCGAAGGTCGCGTTCTCCTCCGAGAGATACAACCTTGTTCGTGGCTCGTCTTCGGTTTCCACATTCGCACTCAAAGCCTGATAACGCCGAACAATCTCATCAAGAGCCGTGTCTGGGATGAACAGAACTCTAGTTTCATTCCGATAAGGCTTAACCACCTTTTGCTGAAGGCCTTCCCGGAACTGATTGGCAAACTGAACGATTTCCCCGTTTGAGCGATGGTTCTCGGTGATTGGCCCCAATTGGGCCAGTTTCTTGAATTGGAAGAATGGAATTTTGTCGAATCTCGGCGGCTTCCGGCCTCGGTACGTAAAGCTCATCACATACTGTTCTGGATCACCAACTACGTGCAGTATAGTCTTCCCACTCTTGCGGAAATGCTCGAAGACCTCAAACGTCCCAATGTCCGTGTCTTGAAACTCATCAACAAAGATGTAAGAGAGTCGTTCACAAATGCGATCCGGTACACCCGGCACCTTTAGAATCTTTCGGGTGATGGGGATCATCTCATCATATGGGACGATTCCCTTCTTGATCAGATTCTCTGCGTATCTAGCTGCGCCTCGTCCCTTCTCATGCACATCCACTGGCGCGTAGATGCGATCTCCTGGGAGGAATGACAACAGTTCCGCGAACGGAGCCAGAACGAAGCGATTCACGAACGAGTGGGTAGTTCCAACGAAAACGTTACGCCTGAGCCGGACCCTCCTGGAGAGACGCTCCCGAATCGTGTTTGCGGCTGCGTTAGTATAGGTGATGGCTGCAAGAAACCGGTGGGGCGGAAGCAAATGAATCGCGGCGACAATTTCGTCCACCATCGCGTGCGTTTTTCCGGCACCTGGACCAGCCTCGGCGAGCTTCGGTTTAGTTAACGTCTTTGCCATCGCTACCCCTTGATGAAGTCGAGCGCTTGAGAAATGTAGTTCGGAATGGCCAACTTCTTGGGCGAGCGGCTGTCTTTCTTTGCCGCCTGGCGCTCATCCTCAAGAGCCGACATGAGGCTGAATGCAAACTCGGCCTTGTAGTTCTCGATCTCGGCGAAGAAAGCGTCAACGTCGATGTCAGTTGCTCCTGTCTCAGTCTTGAGCTTTGGGCCGTTGCTTGGCTTAGTCACCGAGAGTGCATCAAATAAAAGTTCCTTTCCTGCATCAGATCTGTTGAATTTGATAAGATCCTTTTCAAACGTACTTTCGGTTGTGACCTGAATGTCGATGTGTGGAATGTCTTTGAAGTCGGCCCGCAATGATTCGGCCCGGTTCTCGGTTTTTGTCCCTGCATCACTGTCTGTGAGCACCACACACTTCTTGAAGAATCCGTTTTTCACGATCGTCAGAAAGTGGCGGAAAGCAACGCCGTTCACGTTAATGACGGTGCAACCGATGCTTTCGAGTGATTGACCTGTGACCTGCTCGAAGAGCATGGGAATAACAATTTGTTCCGCGATGCCCTCAACGAGAATGAGCCGCCGTGCGAAGAACATCCGAGACTTCGTCGCATCGAGATACAGACTCAAAAAACGAACGGCGTCCTTGTCCTTGACAGGATCGATGCCCTCGAGGACGTAGTGTGCGGCAATGGCACCATCTGAGTCGCGGCGAAATAGCACGGCTGTATTCTTAAGGGAGAGCTTCGCCGCCACATGGGTGGAGTGTGAGGTGAGGATCAACTGCAACGAATTGGAATGGTCTTTCCTGATATCCTCAATGTTTCGGGCGAGGTGGTCCTCAAGATGTGGATGCAGATGGGCTTCCGGTTCCTCGATTCCAACAAGGCGAAAACAGACGAAGGCGTCATCTCCGGTGGAGATATCCGGTGCTTTGGCCAACTGCGATAACACAAGTGCCACATAGAGGAGATTGTTCCGACCGAGGCCATTGCGAGCGACGGTAATGGGGTTTGCGCCATAGGTCATACCGATCTTCTTCAAGATCTCGACTGCTTCGGGAGCCGCAAATTGCAGTCCGATGGAATGGTCTTCACCAGGAGTGTAAAGCGACACAAGTTTAAGCACCTTTTGAACTTCTTTCTTGATCTCCGCGAGTGATGGATCAAGATCGATCGCGCGCTTGAGGTCCTCGAGAAGTCTTTTGACATCTGTGTATCGAGCATCGCCGCTCTGCCGAAGCACTCGAAACAATAAACGTTGATCGCCGCCGGCGACCAGTTCTCGTTCGGCGTCACGAAGTGCATCGAGAATCTCAACACGAAGCATTCGCAGCAGCCAGGATTCGCATTCATTCGAAGGACGTCCGCCTCCGTAGATCGTGTGGCGGTATTCTCCAATCGGGAAGTCGACATACCGGCTGTAATCCGGCTTCTCTGAACCAACACCGGACTCAGGGTTCGCTTTCTCGTCTTTCGCCTTTCTGCGAGCGATTGCCTCGCGTTGCTCCTCGATCCATTTGTCACGTTTGAAGTTTCCTCGCACTGAGAACCGATACGTCACGCACGCCTCGGTCAAGTCCGTGTTACTGTACCAGTCACCGACGACTGGGTGTTGCTCGTCTTGAATGTCGCTCAGCGTTGCATGGATCTCGACCTCTGGGAACACGACCTTATCAGCTTCAATGGAATGATCGGCGACCTGCTTCTTGAAGGCGATGACCGTTAGGTAATTGATGTCATCAATCTCAAGGTTCCGGCGCTCGATGACTGAGATCTCTTGGCTGAAGAGTAGGGAAATTGCGGATAGAAGATTCGTCTTCCCGATGTTGTTCTCACCCAAGATGAGCGTGAACGGCCGCAGGTCCATCGTAAACGGTGGGTCGCAAAAGTTCCGAAAGTTCTTGATTCTAAGATTCTTAACATACATGGCTCTATTCCTGTCTCTCCATTATGTCATGGAGATATGGTACCGTGGAGGAGGGGACGTTGGTTCTGAAACAACTTGCCGAATCCCTCGCCTTGCAGAATGCCAACAGTTTCCATTGTGAGTTGTCTCGGAACCAACGTCCCCTCGCTCCGGCATAGCCCCTTCTTTAAGAAGCAATCTCTTTTCATGTTAACTGAATTATTTAAGGGCGTCCCCTTCCCACGCTGATGCAGAATCTCGTCGACGTAACCTTCGATGGCCCTCTCGTTCACTTGCGTCATATCTGCGGCCCCAGGACGAAGCGCGCCCGCTCGCGGCGCAGCATCGCGAACGGCGTCATGCACTTGATGCCGAGGCCGATGCAGGCGTCCGGGATCTTGATCTTCTTCGTCGAGGTCGAGGCAATCTCGTGGGTGACAACCGTGTGCCCGTGGGCGAGCGCATGGGCCACGAGGTAATAGTCCGCGACTTGAAGGAAGGTGTTCACGGCCGCAGGATCGTAGTGCTGGCCGGCGGCCCAGACGCTGACCCTCCCGAGCGCGGGCAGCATCGCCGCGTCCGGCTTGACGAAGAAACCGGTGCCGCGGTCCGCGGCCCACGTGGCGAGCTCATCGCCGCCGGCCTCGACCTCGTCGCCAACCTTCTCAATACTGAAGACCCGGCCCGCCGTGTTGTGCCTGATGAGCCAATCCCAGAACGCCGGACAAAAGTCGAGGCCATAGTGCAGGTTCTTGGCCTGGATGAAGACGTTGGCGTCGAGCAGGTACGCCATCAGATCATCACTCCCAGGCTCCGCCCGAGATCGTGAAAGGTCTGGAGCTTCGAGAAGCCGAGCATTCGGAAGGCATCGCGATGGAGGGTTTGCCCCTCCAGCGTGCTCCCGACGAGCGCGCGGGCAAAGCGCTTGCTGACCCGCGCGGCCTGGGTCAGATAGAAGTCGCCGCCGCTGCCCTTAGGAATCGCGCGTAGCCGCGCAAGCTCCTGTTTATACGCCTCCCAGAGCCCTTCGCGTGTGAGCCCGCCCGCGTCGTGGATCCGGCGCAGGATGACCAGGGTGCTCACCTTGAAGCACCGCGCCAGGCGGCCGACCTCGTCGCCCAGCTCGGCGGCCTCGTCATACTCCTCGCGCAGAACAGCGAGCGGCACGAGCAGCTCGGCCGCGACCCGGTTGCACCAGCGCTCGACTTCCAGCTCCGGTAGTAGCAGCGCTTGCGCATCGGAGATGGCGGACTGCCCGAGCCAGATGTGCGCCAGTTCGTGCGCCAGCGTGAACATCTGCGCGGCCTTGGTGTCCGCGCCGTTGATGAACACCAGCGGCGCCAGGTCGTCCGCCATCGCAAAGCCGCGAAACTCCTCCGGATCGAGGTGGCGGCGGTTGTTGTTGAGCACCACGCCACTGCACATCACGAGGATCCCAAGGGCATCCGCCTGCTCGATGAAGCGGCGCAGGGAATCGGTCCACGTCGGCATCCGGCGACGCTCCTCCACTTCGAACCCGAGTGCGTGCCGGATGGTCGCAGCTGTCGACACGACGCCGCTCCTGACATGGGCGGAGCCGACAAAGGCCAGCGACCCCTCGCCCATAGACCGCGCGAAATCGCGGTACCACTCCTGACGTTGCTGGCAGATGTAAATGGTATCGAGCAGCTCGGGGGTCGGGTGCCCACTGTGCACATTTCCGGCGGTGCGGAAGTCCGGGATCGGCAGGCTCTCGACCAGGGGCTCTGGCAGGAACAGGTAGCCGACGGGGGCGCGCACAGCCTTGGCGAAGCGCTCGACCTGTTTGAGCGTCGGCCGCTCCTCGCCACGCTCCCAGCGATCGAGCTTTGGGAACGGAGCCGCGAGGTCTTGCACCGTCCTTCCTGCACGCTCGCGCGCCCAGCGCAGCACTTCCGGATTGAGGGTCACGCGCATCATGCGAGCACCCTGCTCCCCGGTTTTGTGATGCATTCTTCACAGAATTGAGAGATAAGTTCGCTCATAATAGTCCGCCCAACCCAAAGTCTATCTAAAAACACCCATTCTATCGATCATGGATTGAACCCTACATCTTTTGAAAAGACTTGTCAAATCTCCCTTTCAGGAAGTCGTTAAACAAAAAACCCCACCTCTCTTTCAAGAAATGGGGTTTAAAAATCTCCTTACCATGCCTTCCCTCCGAGCAAGGGGATTGGAGAGCGTATTTCTTAGTGGATAATACCAGAATGGGTGGGGAAGTCAACAACCAATAATTTAACCCTGCCCCCCCAACCCCTACCCGATGCCTAAAAGCCCGAATTTAGCGTTACAGCAAGCCCAGGAAAGGGGTTTACCAGCATATTAAAGCATGGTGGGAATAATGGTGGGAATTACGTTTTAAGAATAATTGAAAAAGTAAAATATGATGTAAGTTATTGATTTTAGTGGTAGGCGATGCGGGGTTCGAACCCACGGCCTTTGGTTCCGGAGACCAACGCTCTATCCATCTGAGCTAATCGCCCATTTCTTAAATTTATTTTTAGCATCTTCAAATGGTTTTGTCAACGTTTGGTTTGTTGAGTTTATTGCGCTCATTGGGTTTATTGGGCTCGTTGGGTTAGAGCTGCAGAAAAAGAAGTTGTTGGTTGACCGGAATGGAATTTTGTGGTAAGCAAAATCCGGCGTAAACTTGCACAGCCGAATGAATCGATCAGGAGGAAATTATGCCCAAGCGCATCATTCAAAATCTGGAAGAATTGAAGAAGATGGTCGGACAGGAAGTGGGAGTGAGCGACTGGCATCCGGTGACGCAGGAGGCCATCAATATGTTTGCCGATGCCACCCTCGATCATCAGTGGATTCACGTGGATCCGGAAAGGGCAAGGCGGGAATCACCTTTCGGCGGGCCGATCGCCCATGGATATTACACCCTGAGCTTAGCGCCCTACCTGCTGGCTAATATTATGGACATCGAGGAGAAGAAGATGGGGGTAAACTACGGCTTGAACAAACTACGATTTACGGCCCCGGTCCCCATCCCTTCCAACGTGAGAGTGCGAGCCACTCTGGCAGCAATCGAAGAGATTAAAGGAGGCGTACAGGCGATTTTTAATTTAAATTTCGAAGTGGAAGGCAAAGAGAAGCCGGCTTGCGTGGCTGAGGCGATTTACCGTTACTACGCCTAAAAAACCGCATAGCGCAGAGCGCTTAGCGTAATCGCATTAAAATTTTTTCGGTTTTTTTTCGCTATGCGCTATGCTCTTTGCGCTTTGCGGTTTTACAAGGGGATGGAACCGTGCTTTTTCTTGGGCCTTTCTTCCTGCTTCTTCCAAAGCATCTCGAAAGCCCGGGAGATCATGGCCCGGGTCTCTACCGGACTGATGATATAATCCACATACCCCCGCTGCCCAGAAACGTAGGGGTTAGAAAACTGTTCGCGGTATTCCCGGATCTTTTCCTCTCGTTTTTTTTCTGAATCGGGAGCTTTTTCAATTTCTCTGCGGAAAATAATACTGGCCGCACCTTCTGCGCCCATCATGGCGATTTCGGCCGTTGGCCAAGCGAAAACGGCGTCTGCTCCCAATTCGCGGTGGCACATAGCCACATAACCGCCGCCGTACCCTTTGCGTAATATCACCGTGACCTTGGGAACCGTAGCTTCACTATAAGCGAAGAGGATTTTTGCCCCGTGCCGGATGATACCGCCAAACTCCTGGGTTTTGCCGGGTAGAAAAGCAGGTGTATCTACAAGAGTGAGGAGGGGAATGCCGAAACAGTCACAGAAACGAATAAACCGAGCAGCCTTATCCGAAGCGTTGATGTCCAGCGTCCCCGCTAGAAAGAAGGGCTGATTGGCGATCACTCCGATGGGATGGCCGTGAATGCGAGCGAACCCGACGACGATATTTTTCGCCCAGTGCTGATGCACTTCGAAGAAATTATGGTCATCGACGATCTCCTCGATGACCTTGATCACGTTGTAGGGCCGTTTTGTTTCCACCGGTACGATCTCCAGGAGTTTGTCGTTCGGGCGATCCAATGGATCCCCAGAATAACGGATAGGGGGGGCTTCCCGGTTACTGCTCGGCAAAAAGGTCAGAAGCCTGCGGATCTGCTGTAAACATTCTTCTTCCCCACGGGAAAAGAAATGGGCCACCCCGCTGATAAAATTATGGACTCGGGCACCTCCTAACTCCTCGTCGCTGATCACCTCACCGGTCGTTTCTTTGATGACGTTCGGGCCCGTAATGTACATACGGCTGATGCCTTCGGTCATGAAAATAAAATCGGTAATTGCCGGAGAATAAACGGCTCCCCCGGCACAAGGACCCAAAATGGCAGAGAGTTGGGGGATGACTCCGGAGTAAATGGAGTTGCGGTAAAAGATGCGGCCATAACCATATTGAGCGTCAATGCCTTCTTGAATGCGTCCCCCGCCGGAGTCGTTGATCCCGATCAACGGAGCCCCCGTTTTGGCAGCCAGATCCATAATTTTAACGATTTTAGAGGCATGGGCCTCACCCAGGGACCCTCCTAAAACGGTGAAGTCCTGGGAAAAAATAAAAACCTGGCGGCCATCAATGGTCCCGTAACCCGTAACTACCCCATCATCCGGGGCTTCCACCTTATCCATTCCGAAAAACTCACACCGATGGTGGACGAACATGTCGGTTTCTACAAAGCTTTGCGAGTCCAATAAATTTAGGATTCGTTCTCGGGCGGAGAGTTTTCCTAATTGGTGTTGTTTTTCAATTTTATCGGCCCCGCCGGCGAGTTCGATTTTGGCCTTTCGCTCTTGGAGATCTTTAATTAATTTTTCCATAATGGAGTTGATTGCCATGGAATTTCCTCCCCTTAAAAATAGAGACCAATCATTATCAAGGAAGTCCGATTTTGTCAAGTTTTTGTTGTCACCTGCCGGACCCTGTGTTATAAGAAATCCAGCTGGAAAGTTAAAACTTATTTGGATTTTCGAATCAATTGCCAATGGGGATGGTAGCAACCGGAGGATAAAGAAGGATTGTCCAAAAAGACGGAGAAGAGGGAATAGGGGAAGTCATCACGGAGGGCGGTAAATGGTTCGCTTGGGGTGAGATAAATTGGACTATTTAGCAAAGGCGATCCATTTTTTGGAATCAACATGAGGGGGCACTATTCTGAAACACTTGGTCAGTATCTAAAAAGGGAACGGGAGTCCCGAAGCGTGTCAATGGAGGAATTATCCAAGGGCACACGAATCAGCCTCCCATTCTTAGAAGCTTTAGAGAAGGATGATTTTCATTTTTTCCCCCAACGGGAATTCATCTCAGGATTTTTAAAAGGATACGCCCGATATTTGGGCTTAAATCCAGAAGAAGTTTTAAGGCGTTATCAAATACAATCCGAGTTGGAAGGCCGCAAAGAAACCTTTCGGCAGTTATCCCTTTTCCCTACGATTCCTTCCGCTGCTGAAGAAATCCAGGAACCAGAGAAAGAACCTCAAAAAATCCCTCTGCCCAAAGTTGAGAAACGTTATCACCGCAGTATTTTTATACAATTAGGCATCGTGCTCATTGCCTTAAGCCTCTCCCTATATATCCATTATCTCCTTAAGGAAATGGAAAGCCGCCCCCCCAGCCTAAAAAACGAGCATATTTTCAACCAGCAGGATGAGGGAAAAAGCTTGGAAACCCCCAAAAAGGTCAAGATCATTGGAAACCGGAAGAGCAAATTCTATTATCTTCCAGGGATGAAAGGTTACGGAGATACGGATCCAAACCAAAGAGTGGAGTTTGACACTGAGCAGGAAGCGATCAAATCCGGATTTCGCCAAGCTCTGCAGGCAAAATAGAGTGGCCGCCAATAGAGCAAAAAAAGGTTGTTTTTCCTGTCAAAGTTATGTATATTAAACAAATTGCTATCGCGCGCGCTGAATTGAATAGGAATAAGGGATGTTCGGCTCCAGCGTTTGGGGGAAGGGTTTAATTCTTAATTTGGCCCGATCCTTGCGGCCGTGGGAGTCGTTTTTCTGTTTCTACCGGAAATTTTCCGGTTCGGCAAGTTGCCGGGTGATATCGTTTATCGAAGGGGGAATTTTACCCTTTATTTTGCCTGGGTCACCAGCCTGATCATCAGCATCTCCCTTACCCTATTGTTCGGCCTTTTTAAAAAATAAAAGGTTGCAAAAAAACAATAGATTAGAAAAGGATTGTGTCAGGTTTGCCACAATTTTATGTGGTATAGGATTTTAAAAAACCCCACTTCCAAGGTGTTAAAAATTTATAGGGTTTAAAAACTTCTACTATCGGAATGTTTTGGACACATAAACGATTTATTTTAAAAAACAAGGTTTTTTTATTTTATGGCATTAAAATTGCTAAAAATCTTATTTAAAATATGAAAGCCCGATAAGGAGCTGAAATAATGCTATCTCAGACCACGGTTTTAAATACAGTAGATTGTTCTGGAATTGGCTTGCATACCGGAATCCCTTGTAATTTAACTATCCGACCCGGTCCCCCTGATAGCGGCATTGTTTTTATCCGCAAAGATTTACCCCAAAACGTTAGGATAAAAGCCCACATAGAAAATGTGGTAGATGCCACTCTGGCAACAACCTTGGGAATCGATGGAGTCAAAGTTTCAACGGTTGAGCACCTTATGGCCGCTTTTGCGGGACTGGGAATCGATAACGCCGAAGTAGAAATGAATGCCGCCGAAGTCCCCATCATGGATGGAAGCGCTGAACCTTTTAACGCCCTATTAAAAAGGGCTGGCATCCAACTTCAGGATAAGGTTAAGAAATTCGTAATTATCAAGCGACCGGTGACTGTAACCGAAGAAGATCGTCAAGCAACTCTCTTACCCAGCAATGACTTTAAAATTTCATACACCATTGATTTTAAACACCCTCTTATTTCCAATCAGTATTATCTCATTCAAATCTCCAATGGAAATTTTGAACGGGAAATTTGCCGGGCTCGGACATTTGGCTTTCTAAGAGACTATGAAATGTTGAAAGCAAGAGGTTTTGCCCGCGGAGGTTCTTTGGAAAATGCCGTGGTCATCGATGAGAGTAAAGTGATCAATGAAGGAGGACTGCGCTTCACCGATGAATTTGTCCGGCATAAAATATTGGATTCAATCGGGGATCTTTGGTTACTGGGAGCCCAAGTGATCGGACATTTCATCGGTTATAAATCCGGGCACACCCTTAACCATAAATTGATCCACAAACTCTTGGCCCATAAAGATTGGTGGGAACTCTTGGAATTTTCAAGTGAGGAAGAACTCCGTAAACTACAGATAATGCCCCCTACTCACGAATTTCTAAGCTGAAACTCGGAAGGATTGCTCTCATACAAGAACCTAACGCGTCTTTATTCGCGTTTCCCCTTTGGAAGGGGATTCCCTTTCATTATCTTCCCAGGTCTAAATCATCGTTGCCTTTTTCAATTTCCTTGGATAATATATCTATAACTTCGGTCAAGACTTGCCAATAGGGAAATCTGAGGAAAAAGAGCAGGTTGGGGTGAACCTTAAAAATTTGGAGGAACCGGAAAAAAGCAAAGAGCAAAGAAGGCGGCACCGGGAGATTATTATTATCCTTTGTCTCTTGGGCCTGATTGGATTCCTTTTTTTCTTTCAGACCCACATTTCTACTTGGAAAGTCGAAGCCCCCTTCCCGAATAATATTCTGGTCATATCACTTATTAGTCTGAATATTCTCCTGCTCCTTCTTTTGCTGTTTCTCATCCTGCGCAATGTCGTCAAGCTGATTTTTGAAAGAAAAAAGAAGGTCCTGGGGTCGAAACTCAAGACCAAGTTGGTACTGGCCTTCATCACACTCTCTTTGGTCCCTACCATCCTCCTTTTCTTTACGGCCACGCAGTTTATCACCAGTAGCATCGAAAGCTGGTTTAGCGTCCAGGTGGAAGGGTCACTGCAGGAATCTTTGGTGGTAGCCCAACTTTATTACCAGAACACTTCCAACAACGCCCTTCACTACGCCCGGCAGATCCGGCAGGGTTTGGTGCCGCAGTGGATACTGGATAGGCGAAACCAGGCTCTCCTTTCCGATTTTTTAAAAAACAAACGGGCTGAATACAACCTGGAGGCTGTAGGGGTTCTTTCCAACCAATTGGGGAAGCCTGTCATGGCGTATGGACCCAATATACCGCCGGCAGGTTTCCCTGTCCTGGAAACAAAGATTCTTCAGGAAACTCTTCGCGGCAAAGAAACCACCAAGATCCAGTCGATTGGCCGGGGGGACCTGATTCGGGGGTTGATCCCGATTTTTTCTCCCCAGAACCCCCAAGAAGTAGCCGGGGTGTTAGTCGTTGATTATTTCGTGCCCCAAAGTCTGGTCTCGCGCATTACAGAAATTTCTACCGCCTTTGAAGAATATAAACAACTCAGGATGGTCAAGCATCCCATCCGATCCACTTATTTAGCCACCCTCTCCCTGGTTACCCTGTTGATCATCTTCGCCGCGATCTGGTTCGGGCTTTTCCTGGCCAAAGGAATTACCGATCCAATCGAGAAGCTCGCCGCCGGAACCCAGAAGATCATCCAGGGGGATTTGGATTTCCAGATTGGTAAAACTTCCGAGGATGAATTTGGGACTTTGGTGGATTCATTCAACCGCATGACCCAGGACCTTAAGGCCAGCAATAGTCAAATCGAGAAAGCTCATGACGAGTTACGCAAGAGCAACATAGAGATAGAACAAAGGCGGCGGTATATGGAGATTGTTCTCCGGGATGTGGGAGCTGGGGTCATATCCATCGATACCGACGGAAGGATCCGGACAATTAATAAGTCTGCTGAAAAAATCCTGGGAATCCGCGCTGAAAGTGTCCTGGGGGAAAAATATGACGAAATCCTGCAAACAGAACATACCATTTTAGCAAAAGAATTAGTCAAGGCAGTCAACCAGGCGGAGAACCATTCCATCACCCAGCAGATAAAATTGACCTTGCACAACGAAACCCTAACTCTGCTGGTGAAAGTTGCTATTCTACGCGATGAGGAGAACCGTTACTTAGGGATGGTGGTCGTTCTAGATGATTTGACCCAGTTGCAGAAAGCTCAACGGGCAGCGGCCTGGAGAGAAGTTGCGCGGCGAATCGCCCATGAGATCAAAAATCCGCTGACGCCCATCCAGCTTTCCGCCCAGCGGCTGCGCAAGCGGTACTTGAATCAATTTGCCCAGGATGGAGCTATTTTCGATGAGTGCACTAAAATCATCATCACCCAGGTGGAAGAGCTGAAGAACTTGGTCAACGAATTTTCCAGCTTCGCCCGTATGCCGGCGGCCAACCCTGTTCCGAATAATTTGAACGAGATCATTCGGGAAGCGATGGTCCTCTATGAAGAAGGGCATAAACAGGTCCACTTTGATTTCAAGCCTGATGACCAAATTCCGGTCTTCAATCTGGACAAAGAACAGATTAAACGCGTGATGGTCAATTTGCTGGATAATGCCGTGGCTGCTGTGGATGCGGTAAGCCTGCAACAACGAGACGGACAAATCATTGTGGAGACCCGCCTTGACCCATTCATGAACCTAGCCCGGGTAGAAGTGGCGGACAATGGATGTGGGGTTTCTCCGGAAGACAAGCCTCTGCTCTTCGAGCCCTATTTCTCCACCAAAGCTTCGGGTACCGGCCTGGGCTTGGCCATCGTAAATACGATTATTTCCGACCATGATGGATATATCCGGGTGAAAGATAACGTTCCCCAGGGAACCCGATTCATCATCGAATTGCCGATCAAACGTTGAACGAAAAATCATAAAGTCTTACAGAGGCATGGATCTTATGGGTAAACAAATCTTAGTAGTAGATGACGAGGAACGGATACGCCAATCATTAACTGGCGTACTCAAAGACGAAGGGTACGAAGTGCTTGAGGTTAGAGATGGAGTCCAGGCCCTCAAGCAGATCGAGACGGATCCGCCCGATTTGGTCCTTTTGGACATTTGGATGCCCGGAATGGATGGGATAGAAACCCTGGAGCGTATGAAAGCCCAAATTCCCAACCTCCCTATCATCATAATTTCGGGCCATGCCAATATTGAATTAGCCGTAAAAGCCACCAAGCTGGGGGCTTTTGATTTTATCGAAAAACCCCTCTCTTTAGAAAAAGTCCTCCTGACAGTTAACAATGCCTTAGTCGTCTCCAAGTTGGAACAAGAAAACCGGGCTTTGCGGCAAGAAGTTCAGAGAAAATATGAGATCGTCGGGAATTCTTCGGAGATCCAACAATTGAAAGAACAGATCAAGATTGTTGCCCCTACCAACGGGTGGGTATTGATTACCGGAGAAAACGGAACCGGGAAAGAGTTGGTCGCCCGGGGAATCCATCGCTTGAGCTTGCGGGCGGAAAAGTCCTTTGTTGAGGTAAATTGTGCGGCCATCCCCGAGGAGCTGATTGAGAGTGAACTCTTTGGCCACGAGAAGGGTTCGTTCACTGGCGCTCTAACCAAGCGGAGAGGGAAGTTTGATTTAGCCAACGAGGGAACCATCTTCTTAGACGAAATTGCGGATATGAGCCTAAAGACCCAGGCCAAAATTTTGCGCATTCTTCAGGAGCAGAAATTTGAACGGGTGGGGGGAACGGAAATGATCTTCGTGGATGTACGGGTGATTGCTGCCACGAATCGGGATCTGAAGGAAGAGATGCAAAAAGGGCGTTTCCGCGAGGACCTATATTACCGATTGAACGTCATTCCTATAGCCGTACCTCCCCTAAGGGAGCGGAAGTCAGATATATCCACCCTGGTCGAGCATTTCATTTTCGAATTTTGTTTGGAGAACCACAAAGAAATGAAAAAAATATTACCGGCGGCCATGGACTTGCTTGCTTCCTACTCCTGGCCGGGCAACGTGCGGGAACTGAAGAATGTTGTTGAGCGCATGGTAATCATGACCCGAGGTGCTGTGATCGAAGCCAAAGACGTGCCCGACCCAGTCCAGGAGCAGCGCAAGGCCCAGCCGGAGTTTTCTTTCTTAGAGTATCCTTTGCTGAAAGATGCCCGGAGGGAGTTTGAAAAAAAATTCATTGTGAAAAAACTTATGGAGAACGAAGAAAATATTTCCAAAACGGCGGAAGTCATCGGGATTGAACGGAGTAACTTACACCGAAAGATTAAAAGTTATGGAATTGGATTGAAGAAAGAAACCTGAAAAAAGTGACCGGATTGTTGTTGAATGGAGTCTCTGAACGAAGGAAAAGGAGATAAGGGGAAAAATGAAACCGAAAGTTTTAGTGACCCGAAAGATTTATGAGCGACCTTTGCAGTTTCTTAGGGAAAAGGCCGAAGTGACCATCAACCTGGAGGACCGGGCGATGACCCCGGAAGAGATTATCGCCGCCCTTCCCGGGAAAATGGGTATGCTGGCTATGGGGAGCGACCGGGTTTCATCCAAAGTTTTGGAGGCGGGGAAAGACCTGAAGGTCGTAGCGAATAATGCCGTGGGGTTCAACAATATCGATTTAGACGCGGCCATACGGCTCAAAATCGCGGCGACGAATACGCCGGATGTTCTAACCGATACCACCGCCGATCTTAGCTTCGCTTTGATCCTGGGGGTGGCCCGGCGGATTGTTGAGGCGGACCGCTTCGTTCGGGCCGGAAAGTGGGTGGGGTGGAAGCCGAACTTGATGATCGGCAGTGATGTCCACGGAAAAACCCTGGGGGTCATTGGGTTGGGAAGAATCGGGTCTGCGGTGGCCAAACGGGGTCAGGGATTTAATATGCGGGTCGTTTATGCGGATATCCGCCGCCTGCACCCCGCCATAGAACAACAGCATCAACTGCAATTCATGCCCTTGAGAGATCTTCTTCAGACCGCAGATTTCGTCACTCTCCATGTTCCCCTGACGCCGGAGACGACTCATCTCATCGGCGCCGAGCAATTGGGCCTGATGAAAAAGAGCGCATTCTTGATCAATGCCTCTCGGGGGCCCGTTGTGGATGAAAAGGCCCTCGTGGAGGCGCTACGGGCGGGTACGATCGCCGGGGCCGGACTCGACGTATTCGAAGCTGAACCACAGGTTTCTCCGGGGCTTCTGGCTATGGATAATGTTTTGCTTCTCCCCCACGTCGGCAGCGCCACAGATGAAACCCGGGGAAAAATGATCCAAACGGCCGTGAACAACATTTTAGCAGTCATCCGCGGGGAGATCCCACCCAACATTCTCAATCCCGAAATTTACCGCTCATGACACCCTGAACGGCGTAGGAAGATACTTTCCTCGCCCCAAACTGCTGCGGAAGTGAATTGTCCTGAATTTGGCGAATTGCGGAATTAAAGAAATCCGCAGTCATTAAAAACTGACCGTCGATCACTTTTCATCTCCCCCTCACACCTGAGCCACAAAAAAGGTGGGGGAATAAAAATGATCGACGGTCAGTGTTAAAAAGCCTTGAATAAGAATTTTAAATTTGTTAGGATGAGCACAAATTTTCGGCGGGAGACAGGAAGAAAAATATGGAGGTTTACCCTTTCCACCACCAAAATCTGTTTCTTAGCATCATTACCGACTATGACCTTACTTTTAAAGAAATCCGGAACATTTTGGACTATCTTCTGGCAAACGAAGCCTTTAAAGAAGGAGAAAATTGGGGCCATGGGAAACTTTTTGCTTTTCAACT
Organism: Deltaproteobacteria bacterium; assembly: GCA_030654105.1. Classification (NCBI taxonomy): domain Bacteria; kingdom Pseudomonadati; phylum Myxococcota; class Myxococcia; species Deltaproteobacteria bacterium. Next base: position 16,217 of record JAURYC010000212.1, on the reverse strand, counting down.
GGATAATGTTGAATATGAAGTAGATGTTAATTGTTACGAGGTGGTTATTTACCGGAGAACCGAACTCGCACCGTGACCAGAAAATTTTTTGAACCGAGGGCACAAGGACCTGTTCGCCCACGGGTCCAATAGGAAACAGAAAAAATTTTCGAATCCCCCAATTTATCCGAATTTGAATGAATAACCGGATGGAATCTTGCCGAAATCCGCTAAACCCAGTTGACATTTTCGCCAATGGCAAAAATATTTTTAGGATGGGCATCATTTATGGGTAAATACATCCATCCGGAATTAAATAAAAAAGTAGAATTTTTTGGGGGGAGTTATCTTTTCGTGGAAGAAGGAAGGTTGAACTACCAGGGAAAGGAGGTGTTTTATTTGCTCGGAATGGCTGGCGTCGAGTCCTCTTGTTGCGGAACGGGAGGCTGCGCCTTCATCAAAGTTCCGGGGAATGTTCTTTCTTGGAAGAAGGGGTGGAGCGAATCCGGCCAGTCGATTTCCGAAGTTGAAAGGATCGTAGCGGAAGAAAGCCAAACGACTATCCGAAAGATCTTGCAAGAGAAATATCCAGGGTTCCAGCAGATTGAGTTTCTCTGACTTTTTAACTCTAAAGGGAGGTGAATATGGCAGGAATTGTGTCTTTTGGAGCCTATGTTCCCCGATATAGACTGAAACGAATGACCATTTTTCAAGCCATGGGCTGGATTAACCCCACCACCATTATGCTGGCCCAAGGGGAAAAGGCAGTAGCCAATTCAGATGAAGATAGCCTAACCATGGCCACGGCGGCAAGCATCGATTGCTTGGATGGGTTCGACCGGTCGCTGATAGACGGCCTGTTTTTTGCCTCTACGACCATGCCCTACCTGGAAAGACAAAACGCCGGGATTATCGCCGGCGCATTAAACCTGCGTGACGATCTGCGTTCGGCTGATTTTTCCGGTGCCCTGAAATCAGGAACATCGGCATTGCTCTCTGCCTTAGAGGGGGTAGGGTCGAAAAACGCCAATCAGATATTGGTTGGCGTAGCCGATTGCCGGCTGGGGAAGATGGGCAGCCCCCAGGAAATGATTTTTGGGGATGGAGGAGCGGCTTTTCTGGTCGGGAATCAGGAGGTCATCGCCGAATTTAAAGGCTCCTATTCCCTGACCTGTGATTTTGTAGACCATTACCGGGGGTCAAAAACGATCTTTGACCGCCAATGGGAGGATCGCTGGATTCGCGACTTGGGGTTCGATGAATTCATTCCCAAAGCCATCAACGGCCTCCTGAAGCAATGCAACCTAAAGTTGAGTGATTTTTCCAGGGTTATTTTTCAATGCTCTTATGATTCCGAGCGGAAGAATTTGGTGAAGAGGTTGAAATTAGACCCGGAAAAAATTCAGGACCCTATGCATGGCTCCATCGGGGAAACCGGGACCGCTCATTCTCCTTTAATGTTAGCCAGAGCGCTCGAAGAGGCCAAGCCGGGAGACAAACTCCTGGTGGTGAGTTTTGGCAGCGGATGCGACGCGCTTTATTTCGAAGTCACGGATCAGATCTCCAAAAAGAAAAAAGGAATGGGAGTGCAGGGACACCTTGCCAACCGGGCTGACCTGCCCAGTTACCCCAAATACGCTGTATTCCGGGGAATGTTGCCGGTGGACATTGGTTTGCGGGGGGAGGCTGATTTTTTAACCCGCTGGAGTTTAGTCTGGAGGAAGCGGAAGGCTGTTCTGGGGCTGGTAGGTTCGCGCTGCCAAAAATGCGGTACCCCGCAATACCCCCCCCAAAGGGTTTGTGCCAACCCGGCCTGCGGGGCTGTAGATGAAATGGAAGATTACCCCTTCGCCGGCAAAAAAGGGCGAATTCTCAGTTATACAGGAGATATGTTGGCTGCGTCCTACGATCCTCCCGAATTGTATGGCTACGTGGAATTTGAAGGAGGAGGAAGGTTCATGTGTAATTTCACGGATTGCACCCTCGAAGACCTAAAAGTCGGCGCTCCCGTTTCTTTCAGTTTTCGCAAGAAATACTACGATGAAAAGAGAGATATTCAAGGATATTTCTGGAAGGCAGTACCGCGAAAGGAGGTGGCCTGAATGGCAACTGGGATCAAAGATAAGGTGGCCGTATTGGGTATGGGTTGTACCAAATTTGGAGAACGCTGGGAATCGGCGGCTGAAGATTTAATCATAGAGGCCTTTCAAGAGGCTCTGGCCGATGCGGGAATCGAGAAGAAAGAAATCCAGGCCGCTTGGTTTGGTACCCACATCGACGAGGTCAATGTAGGTAAGAGCGGTGTACCCCTGGCTACGACTCTGAAACTACCCTTTATCCCGGTAACGAGGACAGAAAATTACTGCGCCACGGGCACAGAAGCCTTCCGGGGGGCCTGTTACGCTGTTGCTGCGGGGGTCTATGATATCTGTCTGGCTTTGGGAGTTGAAAAATTAAAAGACACCGGGTACGGAGGTTTACCAGCCACTGCGGCGTTCGGACAGATGCAGGCCTTGATTGGTCCCAACGCTACGGCCCCGGGCCTTTTTGCCCAACTGGCCACAAGTTATTTTGCCAAGTATGGAATTGACCCAGCAGCGGGCAAGAAAGCTTTGGCGCACATTTCGGCGAAAAGTCATGCCAACGGAGCCATGAATCCTAAAGCCCATCTTCGCCGGCCCGTGACGGAGGAACAAATCATCAACGCTCCCATGATCGCCTACCCGCTCGGCCTGTTCGATTGCTGCGGAGTAAGTGATGGGGCAGCAGCGGCCATCGTTACCACCCCGGAAATCGCCAGATCCCTGAGGAAACAAGACCCGGTTCTGGTCAAAGCGATAGCCATCTGCGTTTCTTCTGGCGAGGAATCTCTATTCAACACCTGGGATGGTGCCCACCTGGAAACCACTTGCCGGGCGGGGCAGATGGCCTTCCAGGAGGCAGGGATCAAAAACCCACGGGAAGAAATCAGCATGATGGAGGTCCATGATTGCTTTTCCATCACCGAACTTACGGTTTACGAGGACCTGCAGATTTCCCCGCGGGGTAGGGCCATCGATGACATCAAAGACGGATTCTTCGATCTCAAGGGGAAAATTCCCTGCCAGCCTGACGGAGGCCTCAAATGCTTTGGCCATCCCATTGGCGCCTCAGGGTTGCGGATGCTATATGAAATGTACAATCAACTTTTAGAAAGGTGGCCGGAGGAAAGAAAAGTCAAAAATCCCCGCATGGGTTTGACCCACAACCTGGGTGGTATCCCGGCGAGCAATGTTTGCAGCATAGCCATTATCGGCCGGTAACGAAAGATTCACCGCAGAGACCGCTGAGAACGCAGAGAACCACAGGAGAATTCAATTCAAATTTCCAGTTATAGTCGATTTGGTTCAGGAACCTGAATTCTTTGGTTTTTAAATTTTAATCCGTCTCGGCGCTCTCTGTGGTGAATGTATTTTTATGCCTTGAAGAGTAAAGGAGAATGATGATGGAAAAGATGCTCAAAGATAGGGTGGCAATTATTACGGGTTCGGGCCGAGGGATCGGGCGAGCTGCAGCTTTGCTTTTTGCCCAGGAGGGAGCCAAGGTTGTAGTGAGCGATATGGATGTCAAGCCCGCCCAGGAGGTTGCGGACGAGATCAAGGCGGCTGGCGGGGAAAGCATTGCGTTCCCAGGAGACGTTACGAGCCCCTCCTTCGCGGAAAACATTGTAAGCAAAGCCGTACAAACTTGGGGTGGGTTACACATCCTGGTCAACAACGCGGGATACACTTGGGATGCCGTCCTGCATAAGATGGCCGATGAGCAGTGGGAAGCGATGCTCGCGGTGCACCTGACAGGTCCCTTTCGTTTGATCCGCGCAGCTTCCCCCTACTTCCGGGATGCGGCCAAACAGGAAAAAACTGCGGGTAAAGTGGTGAATCGCAAGATTATCAATGTTTCCTCTGTGGCCGGAACCCGAGGGAATGCCGGCCAGGCCAATTATGCGTCCGCCAAAGCAGGAATTGTAGGCCTAGCCCGGGCTCTGGCCAAAGAATGGGGGTCCTTGAACGTTCAGGCGAATGCCGTGGCCTATGGATGGATCGATACCCGTCTGACCAAAGAGAAAGAAGCGGGTCAGACGCTGGATCGTGACGGCAAACCTGTAGCCATTGGCATTCCGGCGGCCATGCGCAACGTCATGGCCATGATCATCCCCATGGGAAGGGCCGGGACACCAGAAGAAGCCGCAGGCCCCATCTTATTCCTGGCTTCCCCTTTATCCGACTATGTGTCAGGGCAGTGCCTTGAGGTCACCGGGGGATTTTAAATGTTTCCAAGGAAATCTTTGATTGCCTATGTTCGAAGAGTGGGTAGCGGTGGTCTACGGCGGTTTGGAGAGGGGATAAGCATGTGGTGGCGGACTGAATTAAGTTTAGAGAAGGGGGCTTCCTATCTTTCGGGCAGTCCCCTTGCTTTCCCCAAAGGAGAGAACGCTGCTATTTTCATTGGTCATTCCACCGTCCTGATTCATCTGGATGAACAAAATTTTCTCACCGACCCTTTCTACCTCAAACGCCTTTACCCTCTCCAAAGGCATCTCCCCCCCGGGGTTCCTTTCCAGAATCTTCCTCCTTTAAATTTTATTCTCATTTCCCATGGCCATCTGGACCATATGGACCTAAAAACCCTCAGCTTATTTCCCCGTAACCTTCCCATTGTCCTTCCGGAAAAGCTCGAAAGATATCTAATAGAACTGGGGTTTAACAATGTCCGTTCTCTTTCCTGGGGGGAGAGAACGATCATCGGCAGCTTGATGGTCCAAGCCCTGCCCGTTAAACATTCCCCGGGGCGTTCCCTCTATGAAACCCGGTCCATCCCCCAAAGTTATTTTGTGCAGGGGACCAGGACAATTTTCTTTGGAGGAGATTCGGGACTCACTGAGGAGTTTCGCGAAATCGGAGCTAATTATTCCATTGACTTGGCTTGTTTGCCCATCGGCAATTACCAACCGGCTTCTTTTCGTAGGGTACATATGAGTCCGGAAGATGCCTTAAAGGCCATGGAGATGCTTGGGGCTAGGCGGATGGTACCCATCCATTGGGGAGCATTTCGTTTGAGTCTGGAGCCGCCGGAGGAACCCCCGCGCAGATTTCGGCAACTCTTGCAAGAGAAGAGAATCAACCCCAAAGCTATCATTTGGCAGCCCGGAGAAAAAATTCGGATCTGAGCAAAATCCCTTATTCTTTGGATTTTTCCGCCTTGTCTTCCGGACCCTGTTCCGGGGGTACCCGGTCTTCTGGCGCCATTATCGGGGGTGAGGCATGGGAAGACGATTTGCGGATTCCTCTCCAAAGAGAGGGGGGCCAGAAAAACTTCCTTAGAAATCCTTCTTTCGTTTCCTTCTTTAGTTCTTCAATGGCCAAGTGGTCAGCTTCTTCCGACGAGGCTTTCCTTTCCCGCTCTTCCAGAGGTGCACGCAGCTCCTTCGGTTTTTCTAAGGGTTTTTCCTGGAGGGTAAGGGCGTCTTTGCGGGGAAAATCCAGATGGTATTGATGAATGGGCAGTCCTGCCTGCCCGATGATTTGAATTTTCAACCCGTATTGTTTTTCCAAGCGGAATAGCTCCGCTCTTTTTTGATTCAAAAGATAAGTGGCCACTTCATCGGGGAGTTCTACTCTGACTTGAATGCATCCCCCTTTGGCCAAGCCAGCCTGGACCAGCCGCAGGACGGTTAAGGCAGCTGCTTCTGTGGATTTCACCAAGCCACTTCCGGCGCAGTTGGCGCAGGAGACAAAACTTCTTCCGCTGACTGCCGGTCGGATCCGCTGACGGGATAGCTCCAAGAGGCCAAAGTTGCTGATGCGGCCCATTTCGATCCGGGCCTTGTCACGTTTCAGCGCCTGGCGTAAACACCGCTCCACCTCTTGTTTGTGCTTGCGGTCCCACATGTCGATGAAATCGATGACCACCAGCCCCCCCAGGTCGCGGAGGCGGAGTTGGCGGGCAATCTCCTGCGCGGCTTCCAGGTTGGTCCGGAAAGCTGTTTCTTCCATATTGCGCCCTTGGGTTGCCCTTCCGGAATTGACATCCACGGAAACCAAGGCCTCCGTAGGGTCGATGATAATAGAACCGCCAGATTTTAAGGGAACCTTTCGTTCATAAATGACCTCTAACTGTTTCTCTAATTCGTATTTGGAAAAGAGGGGACGCTTTTCTGCATAAAGTTTTACTTTGTTCTGGTAACGGGGCATGACCACCCGGAAAAATTCCTTAGCCCGGTTGAAAACTTCTTTATGGTCAACGAGAACTTCGTCGATATCCGGGGTGAAATAATCGCGAATGGATCGAATCACCAGGTCGCGTTCTTGGTAAATGAGGGAAGGGGCAGGCATTTTTTTCGACTTGGCCAAGATGGATTCCCAAAGGCGCAAAAGATAGTGCAGATCTTTGGCGAGTTCGCTTTTATTTTTTTCTAAACCCGCAGTGCGAACAATCAGACCCATCCCTTCTGGGACTTCAAGTTGATGGACGATTTCTTTGATCTTTCGCCGCTCTTTTTCTTCTTCGATCTTGCGGGATATGCCTCCCCCATTACTTCCAGGCATGAGTACCAGATACCTGCCGGGGAGGGAAATGTAAGTGGTTAAAGCTGCTCCTTTCGTGCCAGTTTCTTCTTTTTCTACCTGGACCAGAACCTCCTGATTGCGCTTTAGAACTTCCTGGATGCGGGGATGATCTTCTTTGGGAACTTTTTTCTCCTGATGGGTGTAACAGTCCGGGTGGATGTCGGAGAAAGGTAAAAAGCCGTGGCGAGCTTCCCCGTAATCCACAAAACCGGCATGGAGACTGGGTTCAATATTGACGATTTTTCCCTTATAGATATTTCCCCGGGAAAGTTCTTGCAGGGAGGTTTCGATGGTCAGTTCAGCCAACAAACCTTCTTCCACGATAGCCATGCGGCTTTCTTCGGGATCGACGGCATTGATGAGCATTTTTTTCATAAGCTGCTGCCTTCCTTTTTATTTTGAGGAGGTTTGGGGTTCATGGACCAAACCCTCGCTGGCATGTCCCGGAAACTGTTTTCCCGCAAAGAAGGCGCCGAACATTCAGACCTTTAATTTTTGCCAGGATACCAGCCGGGAGTCGGCTTTTTTTGAGTTCTTCGAAGTAACGAGCCGGAGAAATCAAGGGGTAGTCGCTGCCAAACAGGATACGGGCCGGGCCGACAATTTTAATGGCCAGGGCGTAGATTTGGGGCTTATAGAGAAAAGGGGAAGCGGCTGTATCATAATAAACATTTTGGGCTGCTCGGGCAACCTCGGGCATGAGCTCATAAAAAAAGAATCCGCCTCCCCAATGCGCTAATATCACGATCACGTCAGGAAGGGTCAAGAGAAGTTGATAGGTTCGCTGAAGGTTTTCCAAGCTTTTTCCAGGATAGGTATGCCCGACAGGTTCGCTGGTATGGAGAAGAAAAGGTATCTTTTGCCCCGCCAGGGGTTGTAGGATAAAGGCTAAGTTTTTAATATCGCGCGGAGAAATGTTCCGATGATAAAAAGCCAATTCTCCGATTCCTCGCATTCCTCGGGACAAGCTATAGGCGAGCTCTTTTTCTGCCACGCGTAAGGGATAAAGAGGGAGACAAGCAAAGGGGATGAAGCGATCAGGATAAAGAGAAAAACAATGAACAAGGTAATCGTTTCCTGCCCGACAGAGTCCCGGGTCTTTCCAGGGGAATCCGCAAATGATGCTTTGGTTTACACCATCACGGTCCATGGCTTTAAGGAGATCTTCCGGGCTGGCTAGGCGTGCCTTTTCGTTCTCGTAAATAAGCCGAAAACCGTCATCCCGGCGGCAGAAATTGTGGCGATTCTTCCGAACCTCGTCTGGGAATAGGTGGGTATGAGCATCGATGATCATAAGAATTTTTTACAACGAGAAGCAGATTCCTTTTGGGAAATCCTGGCCAGAAGTTTCCATCTCTGGCTATTGAAGAATCAGTAAAAATATGGTAAAAATTCTATTGCTGTAATCCTTCTGCCATGGAGAGGAGTTTTTCATCATGAAATGTCCTCATTGCGGACAAACCTTAGGGGAAAGGATTTGCCCCTCTTGCCGGTCAGGCGTCCTCAAGGAAAGTTCCTTTTGCCATCGATGCGGAGTCTCCTTGGAAGCTCCAGCAGCGGCTCCTCCCGAAGAGGAAGGTACTGATTTTTCCAAGCGAATCCTTTGCAGTGATGGTACTTGCATCGGCGTTGTTGACGAGAGAGGCATTTGTAAAACGTGTGGCAAACCTTATACGGGAGCAACAGAATAAGCATCAGTTGCTTTTTCCCCGGAAAAATTCTTTCAGGGCTTCTTGGGCCACAAAAGCTCCCTTGATTTTCCAACGCTCCTGGTTAATGATCATCGCTGCAAAAGCGATCTGTGGGTCTTCTACAGGGGCGAAACCTATGAACCAGTCGTATTGACCCGGAGGATTATCCCCACTCAAAGAACCTGTTTTACCGCAAATCGAAACTTTTTTTAATAAGTTTTTGCCGTAACGGTGAAAAATTTTAGAGGCTGTACCGTCCTCCACCGTGCGCTGCATCATGCGGCTTAAATCCAGGGCAGTTTTGCCCGCAATGGGTTGGGCCAACATTTCCGCCTTGGCCTGATATAATTTCTCGCCATTTTTGCTATCAATCTCTGCGATCAAATAGGGCCGCATCATAATCCCGCAGTTGGCAATACTACTCGCGATCATGGCGGCGTGCAGAGGATTGAGAGTCACCTCCCCAAAACCTGCTCCACAGCGGGCAAGATCATAAGATTCTTCGGGAATGAAAGCCTTGCTTATGTCCAAGGGAAAATCGAATAGAATAGGGTGATTGAAACCAAAGGCCTCAGAGTATTGCCGTAAGGTCTGAGATCCCAGGAGTTTAGAAGCCACCCGCCCAAAAACCACATTGTTCGATTTGCCCAAGGCGTCATCGAAATTCGTCCGCCGATCTCGTTGGGAACTTGCGGCAAGTTTTTGGGGGCCGAGACGGTACTGATTCCCCCGAAAGGAAACGGAAGAATCGTAATCCAGGACTCCTTTTTCCAGAGCCCCAGCAGCTGTTATGAGCTTGAAGATGGAGGCCGCCGGGTAAGTAGCTCGTTGCCAAATTCCCGGATAATTCGGGTTTTCCCGAGCATAGTCAGCCAGCGCGAGAATCTTTCCCGTTTTGGGTTCAATCGCTACGAAAACGCTGAAAGAGGGGCGGTAATTTCTAAAGACTTCGTTCACGCAAGCTTGGAGAGCGGGGTCCACCGTATAAATGAAACGGTAGGATGCGCGCTCTTCGACGTATTTCCCATCTACGATTTTCTCGAAGTGAGGAAGGCTTCCATTAAGTGGCGGTTGAAAAACTTTTTCCGGCTCTGAGTTTTGTAGAGGAGAGGGTGAAAGACTAGGTTGGGAAGAACGATGATTTCCTTTGGCGGCATAGAGCAGGGAAACACAGACCACGGAAACAACGAGAAGCAAACCTAAAAGCTTGCAGCCTGTCCTGAAAGATTGCCTCTGGGAGAGGGATTGCCGCATCCTTCTTTGAAATGCCCTCCACTCTCGGGCAGTCCCTGTTCTTCCGGATGATCTCTTCATTCAGGGGTCCTCCCTTCAGGGAATAGTTTGAGACCGATAGCCCGGCGGACCTTATGGAGGCCTTTGTTGGTTGTATAAAGAAGAGCCTTATGGCCTTTGGCCATGACGGCTATATAGCAGTCCCGCAGGGGAAGTTTTTCACCCTTTTGGTGAAGCTTGAAGGCCAAACGGGCAGCTTCTACCCATGTCCCAGTACCGGGCTTTTCTTGGAGGATGGGAAAGATGCGTGTGAAGTCTTGGAAGACTTTCATTTCTTCCTCCGTCTCGGCGTTGTGAAGAAGCTCAGCAACGATAAAATCGAGGCAACACACTCGGCCGGCATCCATGAGAATGTTAACCTCCCGAAAGGTGCGTTCTTCCTTGCGGAAGTAGTCCTGCCAGACGGGGGTATCGATGAGCACGGGGCGAAACGAACGTCTTTTTTCCTGGGAATCCATCGTTCAAACCTTGGCCACTTTTTGCCATCGCCCATGGCCGGCCATGCGTTTAAGGACTTCCATCTTCTTCCTTTTTATTCGTTCTTGCATTGCCACTATGACTGCTTGCGTCTTGTTTTTCACGGGTGTGACTTCTAAAAGTTCATCGACCAACTCTTGCGGTAAAGTAACGGTCGTCCGTTTCATAAAAATCTCCAGCATAAAAATTAGATGAAATTTTATGATTTAAAACAGCATATGTCAAGAGAAAAATTATGTGCTATTCTTATACATGAAATCAGGGCCGAGGTTATCCAGTAAATGATTTTATTCTTGCAAAGGAAAAGGGTTTTGGATAGATTAAAAAAAATTAACAATCCCTATGAATTGGTTGGGTCAAAAGGAGGGAGGGCCATGAAGCCGGAGAAGGAAGAGATGGAATGGATAAAAGGGATGAAAAAAAGAATAGAGGAGGAAATGTCCAAGAAAGAAATCGATACGATTTTGTATTGGAAGGGGGAGATGGAAAAGTTCTTGGCCAAACGTCCCGAAAGTTTGGCAGCCTTCCAGATCGAATTGCAGAATTTTCTTCAGCGCATGCAAAATCGCCTCAAAGTCTTGAAGAACGCTTTGCAAAAGTAACTGAAGGGTTTTTAGGTGACTCTTCTTTTCTTTAAAAATAAAACTCTTATTTTTTGCTTTTGGGGACGTTCAGAATGGAGAACCGATTTTTCCTCCCGGCTTCCCCCCATCTGTTTGGGCCAAGATAACCTAGTCCCATAAACATGTAAGTTGAAAAAAGTTGTGTGAATGATTGACATTAGTTGAGACAACGTTTACCATGTTCAGTAGAATTGATCTCAATATAATGATTCAGTTGGAAAGTAACAGGCCTATGGGGAAAATTAAGATCGGGGGGATTCTTCAGAGCAAGCAATTGGCCCAAGTAGGTGTGATGTCCGTTCCGGATCGACCGGGATTAGCAGGCAAGATTCTTGCGGCCTTAGGAAAAGAAGGGATCAATGTTCAATTCATCGTACAAACAGTGGACCTGGGTGGGCGGGGGAACGTTATTTTTTGTATCGATCGCAAGGATTTAGAAGAAACCTTAAGAATCCTCAATCAGCTCGACTCTTCGGTGGGCCAAGAAAAGATAATCCACCATTCACCTGTTGGGATCATTTCCATCTTTGGTCCACATTTCCGGGAAAAACCTTTTATTGCCGGGACAATGTTTACTGCCTTGGGAGATGCCGGGATCAATATTCTGGCCATTAGTACATCCATCTCCACGCTTTCCTGTGTAGTGGATGAAGCGCTTTTACCGGAAGCGGTAAAAGCCATTAGCGAAGCTTTCGAGTTACCTTGATATTTCTTGGATTCTTCTTGATCCTCCCCTTCCTTCTTTTAACGCCAGGTGTAACAGAAGGATATTGGAGAGCCCTTTTTTGCTGGTGAAACGGATAGGAGCTTGAGGGTTTTTGCAGGGCTTCGCCAAGCTCTTTGGACCGCTGGGTAGCGGCAATAACTGCATTCATCAAAGCCAGTCGAAACCCTCCTTTTTCCATGGCATAGAGACCTGCCATGGTTGTACCCCCCGGAGTACAGACTTGATCGCGGAGAGTTGCTGGATGTTGGGTCGTGGCCTGAATTAAATAAGCGGAGCCTAGGACTGTCTGGGTTGTAAGGGCCAAAGCTACATCCTGGCCCAAACCTTCTTTTACACCTCCAGCGGCCAGGGCTTCTATGACTGCAAATATGTAGGCCGGCCCACTGCCGCTCAAGCCAGTGACGGCGTCCATCTGAGATTCTTTAACCACAACCGTAATTCCCAACGCTTGAAAAATGGCTTCGGCGGCAGATAAATCCTCTGGCTTAGCAGCGGGAGAGGGGGCCAAGGCCGTGGCCCCTTTTTGAATAAGGGCCGGGGTGTTAGGCATAGCCCGGATCATGCGGATAGGATTGGGAAAGAATGATTGGATATAATCGGTGGATACACCAGCACAGATGGATATAAGAAGATGGTGGGGGGTTATCCAAGGGGCAATTTCCAGGAGCACCTCGGGAACGGACTGGGGTTTAACGGCCAAGATTAAGGTGGATGCAAGACTCACAAGACCTTGGTTACTTTCCGTTGGAGAGACGCCGAATTTTTTCTGGAGAAATTTTTTGCGGTCGGAGCGGGGTTCAAAAAATAAAATTTCCCCGGGGTTTAAAAGGCCGGATTGGGTGATACCGGCGGTCAAAGCTTCTCCCATGTTTCCCCCTCCGATGATCCCGACGGGTTTTTGCATTTTTCCCTCCTGGTATTCGATGGGAGTTATTCGTTCGGAGTTCGGAGTTAGTGATCCGTTCTTCTTACGTAGACAAGATAGACTCCGAACTATAAACTCCTAACCATAAACTTCTTATAAAAGGCAGTCTACTGAATGACCTAGGATGAAGTCAACTACAAAAACTTGACCTTAATGAAATATCTTACCCGTAGCAAAGAATTGGGAAATTTTTCAAACAAGCCTTGACTTTTGACAGGATACTCCCTACTATCAAATTGCATTCCCTAATATTCACGCTCTAAAATGGGGATGCAAACCTCCATAGAAAGCTATTCGGCCAACGAAAAACAAGGAGGAAGGTGCCTATGAAAATCACTCCGCTGGATATTCAACAACAACAATTTCGGGTGCGGTTCAGAGGATTTGATATGGTGGAGGTGGATAATTTTTTAGACTTGTTGGCCAATGAATTTGAAGAACTAATAAAGGAAAACCATCAATTACGGGAGGAAGACCGCCGCAAATTGGCCAGGGTTAATGAACTCGAAGCAAAAGAGAAAGAATTGCACAATACCTTAGTCTCAGCCCAGCGGATTACCGAGGAAATGAAAAACAACGCCCGCAGGGAAGGAGAGTTGATCATAGAAGAGGCCAAAGGCAATGCCCAAAGGATCATCGATAGCACCCAAGCTCAAGCCTTACAGGTGGAAGCAGAAATCAACCAGCTCAAGAGGCAGCGGGCCCAGTTTGAGGCTTCGTTAAAGGCCATCATCGAGATGCATTTAAAAATGCTGGAAAAATTCAAAGGAGATGCCTTTGACTCCGAACAAGCCGAGGGCGAATGAAGAAAAAAAAGACTTCTTTGACTGAAAAAATCTTAAACGTATATGTGCAACCGCGCGCATCCCGGAATGAAATCTTGGGGTATCGGGATGAATTTCTCCGGATTCGTGTGGTGGCCGCGCCCACGGACGGAGAGGCCAATCGCTTTTGCCAAGAGATCCTGGCCAAAGCCTTGGGAACGTCCCCTTCCTGCGTAGAGATTCTAAGCGGGCATAAAGCCCGCCGAAAACGCCTACGAGTGAGCGGAGTAGATGCAGTTTCATGGCAGAATTTAGAAAAGGAACGAAAGGGCGGCCTGTAGAAAGAGAAAAAAATGGTTTTCCCCCCAGTCTTTTCGAAGGCCCTGTCCTACTTTTACCTCATCAAATCTTGTGCAAAATCATAACCATGGTTTCAATAAGGCTGTCTTAAAGAGCGTTTTGGGCGATCCGAGGAGTAAGGTTTTTCATAAAAGAATTCGGGATAAGAGGAGATGAAAAAAAGCCATGCGGCTAATCCTTATCCGCCATGGAGAAACTCTGTGGAACGAACACCATAAATTTCAAGGGATTTCCGACATAGAGCTTAGCTCCAAAGGAATGTCCCAGGCCAAACACTTGGCAGAATCTTTAAAAGAGGAAGCTTTGGCTAAGATTTACACCAGCCCGCTAATCCGCGCGCGGCAAACCGCAGAACAAATCGCCCGTTATCACTGTTGTCCAGTGGTGGTTGTCGAAGAGCTGAAAGAATTAAACCAGGGTCGGCTTGAGGGGTTGACCGGTGAGGACCTTCGGAGGGATTTCCAGGATTTTTTAAAAAATTGGATTGAACATCCAGAGTCAGCCCAACTTCCCGAAGGTGAATCTTTGGAAGATCTTCAGCGCCGTGCTTGGACTGCCATTGTGAGAATGATTGAAGAACATTCCAATGATACAGTGGCAGCTGTGGCCCACAGTTTTGTGAACCTAACGATTCTTTGCCGAGTTCTTGAAATCCCATTGCAGAAATTCAGGAAGTTGCGCCAGGATGCCACGGCAAAGAACTTCATTGAATTCACGGAGAAGGGGATTATCGTCCGCGGACTTAATGATACCTGCCATTTATCGAGGATTTGAAGAACCACTCTTAACTTTTTTTAAACCTTGCGGATAACAGAAGGTACGAATCATTCGGTTGAAAACAAGGACCCGTAAAGTAATTCGAACCTTTTTCTCGTTGGTTTACCGGGACGATATTTTGGTTGGCATTTGTCCTGACGAACGGTTCCAAGAGAGAACCGAGTTTTTTTCTTCATCAATTATCAATAGGAAGATTTAAAAAATGGGAAAACGAATAAAAAAACCATTGCGGGTAGGGGATATATTAAAAAACTACTGTAACCGTGTAGGTCTTAGCAGCAGGATGAATGAACAAAGACTTTTGGACGTATGGAAAGAAGCAGTGGGGGAAGAGGTGGCTAAAAGAACTGAACCTATACGTATTAAAAACCGAATATTATATTTAAAAGTCACAAATTCCGTATGGATGCAGCAGCTGCAATTCATGAAAGAATTGATAGTCAAAAAATTGCATGAAAAAACGGGGATTGATTTTTTACAGGATATCCGGTTTTTCATTGGTGAGGTGGGGCATCTTGATAAAGAAGAAAGAGGAGAGAGCCTGCAAAGAGATTTAACCCCTTTAAGCGGGTCTGACTGGGAACACATTGCCAAAGAAGTATCCGCAGTCCAAGACCCGGAAATGCAAAAGGTACTTTCAGGACTCTATTCCAAGGCGTTGGCAGCGGAGAGAAACCAAAGGAAAAAGGGGAAAATAAAAAAATAATCGATCCGGGGAGGAGAGATTCGATGAAGACCTTGGTAGTAATTTCCACAGCGGGATCAGAAAAGGAAGGGTGGAAAATTGCCCAAAAACTTGTTGAAGCCAAGCTGGCGGCCTGTGTCAATGTAATTCCCAAAGTAACGTCCTTTTTTTACTGGGAAGGGAAACTTTGTCAAGCGCAAGAAGTAGTCCTCTTAATTAAAACGATTCAAAAGCAACTAAAAAAAATAATTAATGAAATTAAAAAGATACATAGTTACGAAATTCCGGAAGTAATATCTTTACAGGTAGATGGAGGAGAAGAGGGGTATCTTAAGTGGGTGAATAAAATGTTGGCGGGGAAAAAATAAAAAAATATTGACAAATAAAAAAATAATAGGTAATATTATATATTTTAATATAAAACCTAAATAATATTTCTTTCCGCTGGCGTAGCTCAATCGGTAGAGCAGCTGATTTGTAATCAGCCGGTTGCGGGTTCGAGTCCCATCGCCAGCTCCAATCAAGTTTTCATTTTTGAGCTTTCCGTGGTCAGAATATAATGAAGACGGAAAGCTCAAAAATGAAAACAAGCCAGTGGAGAGGTTCCCGAGTGGCTAAAGGGAACAGACTGTAAATCTGTCGGCGAAGCCTTCGGAGGTTCGAATCCTCCCCTCTCCACCACAGTTAACGGTTAAAAGGAAAGGGTAAGTTCTAGAGGAAATTCCAGGCGGGAGTAGCTCAGCTGGCTAGAGCAACAGCCTTCCAAGCTGTGGGTCGCGGGTTCGAATCCCGTTTCCCGCTCCAGGCCCACGTAGCTCAGTTGGTAGAGCCTCAGCCTTCCAAGCTGATTGTCGCGAGTTCGAGCCTCGTCTCCCGCTCCAGTTCATTTTTATTTGCTTGATTTTGCTATAGTGGAATTGCTGTTGACAGGTTCATGCCCACGTAGCTCAGCAGGTAGAGCGCTTCCTTGGTAAGGAAGAGGTTCACCGGTTCGATTCCGGTCGTGGGCTCCATACTACCATGCAGAATCAGGCAGTTTATTAGGATGCAGTTTTAAATGATTTGCAAAATTGGGAAGAAAAGAACAAGATAATCTATAGGGGAGGACGGGAAGATGGCGAAAGAAAAATTTAAGCGAACGAAACCACATGTAAATGTAGGTACGATTGGTCATATAGATCACGGGAAGACGACATTGACAGCAGCGATCACCAAGCATGCATCATTAAGAGGGAATGCGACTTATGTACCGTTTGATCAGATAGACAAGGCGCCTGAGGAAAGAGAGCGCGGGATTACCATTGCGACCGC
>JAURYC010000211.1 GCA_030654105.1 Deltaproteobacteria bacterium | reverse complement strand
CATTGTCTCCTCATTGTCCACTACTAAAATCGTTTTCTTTTCCACAATACCTCCTGACGTTGGACCCGAGAAGAAAAACGTTTACACCCCAAAGACGGTGCCAAAAAAACTCGAAGGGGCCTGATCTGTTAGAGGAGGGTTGTTGTTTCGGTTGCCAGTCACAGATGAGCAGGGAAGTTCGCTCGTTCGTAGCCTGTGAAGATCAAACCCCTTCGGAGCCTCGCCAATTTTTATAATAAAAAAAGCAATACATATGCCAAAAATCAAAAAAGGGGGGCTCTTTTTAACACATTAATATTAAATGATTTTTTATGAAGGATAGAAGGGCAGGTTTGTTAGGCGATCACTTTATTTTGAAAATGATGCCATTATGTCAATTGTTTCGATAAGTGCTGCAAAAATGACAATTTAAAAATTTAAAAAAGCTTTTAGCTGACAATTTGTCAACTCTCTGTTTCTTCCCCTTTTTTCTCCTCCTCAATCTTGCGGTAGATCGTCCGGGCTGAAATCCCTAATATTTTAGAAGCCAAATTCTTGTCGCCCCGGGAATGGCGCAAAGTCTCTTCGATGACTCGCTTCTCAATTATCTCCAGAGGCGTTCCCAGAGAAATAGAAATGGTCTTTTCATCCATCATGGCAGCCTTCTCGCCCGCAGGCCATGCCATCGCTTTCAGGATTTCCGGTGGCAGATCCCCGGGCACGATTATTTCTCCCTTGGTCAAAACCACTGCCCTTTCGATGGCGTTTTCTATCTGGCGCACATTGCGAGGCCAGGGATAACGAAGCATCACCTCTAAGGCCTCCTGGGTAAACCCTTTCACATCTTTATTGTTTTTCTTCTTAAATATTTCCAGGAAATGGTGGGCCAAAAGAGGAATATCCCCTTCCCTTTCTCTAAGCGGCGGGAGGGTTAAAGTGATGACATTGAGGCGGGAATAAAGGTCTTCCCGGAAGACTTTTTTCTCCACGGCTTCTAGGAGATTCACATTCGAAGCTGCAACCAAGCGCACATCCGCCCGGATGGTTTTCGTTCCCCCCAAACGTTCGAACTCGCCTACTTGCAAGACCCGCAAAAGCTTAACTTGTACGGTCGGGCTGACTTCCCCAATTTCGTCCAGAAAAAGGGTACCGCCATTGGCCAGTTCGAACCTTCCTTCCTTGCGGGCAATGGCGCCAGTAAAAGCCCCCCGTTCGTACCCAAATAATTCTGCCTCCAGGAGGGTCTCGGGCAGGGCTGCGCAGCTAACCTTGATGAAAGGGTGATTTGCCCGGGGGCTTAAGTCATGGATGGCTTGGGCGATGACTTCTTTTCCCGTTCCGCTTTCGCCCTGGATAAGGACCGTGGCCGAGCTGGGAGCCACTTGGGCAACGATCTCCAGGACCTTCTTCATGGCAGGGCTCCGGCCGACAATTTTCTCGACCTTCTGAAAATCCTTAATCCGCTCCTGGAGCATGCGGTTTTCCAAGACCAGAGATTGTTTTTCCATGGCTTTGCGAACCAGTTTGAGAATCTCCCGGGGTTTGAAAGGTTTCTGGATGTAATCGAAAGCCCCATCTTTCATGGCCGTCACAGCCGTATCCACGGTTCCATAGCCTGTGATCAAGATCACTTCCACCTCTGGGCGGATCGTTTTGGCCACCTTCAGCAGTTCAACTCCATCCATCTTGGGCATTTTCAAATCCGTGAGCACCAGATGAATAAATTCCTTCCTGAGGATGTCCAGCGCTTCCTCTCCATCGATGGCGGGAAACACCCGTAATCCTTCCCCTTCCAGAATCTTAGCCAAAGAGTCACGGAAAGGTTTGTGATCATCCACCAAAAGAATATTTTTGTTTGCCGCTGTTTCCACTCTCATTTCCTCTAATTTTTCCAAATTCTTTATCCCCCGTTATCCGCCGGCATCCCCCTGCGCCCTGCACCCCTCCTTTTCTAAGCGGGTTCAATCGGAAGGCAGAGCGGGCAGGCGGATGGTAAAAATCGTTCCCAGGTCCACGTAACTTTTCAGGCTGATCGTCCCTCGATGCTCCTGAATGATGTGCGAGGTAATGGATAGGCCCAAACCTGTCCCCCCATGCTTGGTGCTGAAGAAAGGGGTAAAGACAAGTTCCAAATTTTCCTCGGCAATACCTCTTCCGGTGTCGGCAATGGAAACTGTAACCTGCCCATTTTCCCAACCCGTAGAGACCGTTAGCTTGCCTCCCTCGGGCATGGCCTCGAAGGAATTCTTGACAATGTTTAAAAAAGCCTGGCGGAGTTGTTTGGCATCGATCTGCACCGGGGGCAAAAAAGTCTCCAACTCCTCAACAACCTCCACTTTACGTTCCGTGGCTTCTTCCCGGAGGAAAAGAAGCAGATCGGCGATAACTTCATTGATGTTCCCTTGCTCCAGCTTCACTTTGGGCAGACGGGCGAATTGCAGGTATTCTTCGACAACCTCGATCAGATGGTCGATTTCCGCTTTGATCACCCCCAAAAGATTGCGGGCTTCCGTTGAGTCTTGCCCGGCAAACCGGGCCAACTCTTCTTCCAGAAGTTCGGCATTCAAAACAATTGTTCCTAAGGGGTTCTTAATCTCATGGGCCACGTTCGCTGACATCCTGCCCACAACTGCCAGTCGCTCCGACTGGACGATCTGCTGATGAAGATTCTTTTCGGCGGTGACGTCCTTAACGTACTCTACCACTTCCACGACTTCCCCGTTCCGGTTGCATAGAGGGAAAGAGTGGAGTTGCAAGTAGTGCTTGGTTCCATCGGCAATTAAGCTGGCTCGCTCGCGAAAAGCCGCCTGGCCCGTTCGGAAAGATTCTTCCGCCGGGCAGTTGGGACAAAGGTCAGACCTCCCTTGAAATTCCTGATAACAGATTTTTCCGATAAAATCTTTCGGAGACTTTTTGTACCAGTTCAAGCCGGTTTTATTGACCATGGAGATGCGGAAATTTCGGTCCACAATGGCGATGGCATCTGGGGCTCCGTCGAAGAGGGTTTGCAAGCGGTTCTGGCTCCTGACGATTTCTTCTCCCCATCGTACTTTCTCCTCTGCCCGGATGCGTCCCTGATTAATCTTGTGGCCAACGTATGTTCCTGCCAGAAGGGTACAGGCCATAATGAACAAAAGCAAGGCAGAATTTTTAAAGCCAGCCCATACCACCTGAGTAACGTCCGAATAAGGAGCAACGACAGCGACCGACCATATCTGTTCATCGATTTGAACCGGCGCATAGGCAATCAGCTTCTTGATCTTTCCCCGCTCTCCCCGGTGCCAGCCGGAAATATATTCGTCCGTCCCCGATTTTCCCCGGAGCATCATCTCTCTCATAATTTGATCGATGCGCTCATAACTAAGGCGAGGGTCCCGTTCTTTTCGGGCCGTGAAAGCATTCTTACCCAAAAATTCTGGATCATAGTGGGCAATAAATCTTCCCTCTTGATTAATCATCCAGAATCCCCCAGAAAATCCCGAACGGATGGGGTTGAGGTATTGTTCATTGACCTGTTCAAAATCCAGTCCACAACCTAAAATCCCCAGGAATTCTGAAGAGCGAAAAATTGGGGCGGCAATTAAAATGGACCCCAAAAACTGCTGTTCGTCGGAATTTTTTCTTCTCCCTTTCAGGAGCAGATCGGTCATCACCGGTTTTCCTGTACGCCGGGCTTGCTGCAAATAGGAACTGGAACTGAAATCCTTCCCTACTTCTTCTTGCCAAGCTTCGGGGGGATAGACTGAAATTAACATCCCTTGGCGGTCTTCAAGCCTAAGGAAATTGACTTTTCCCCCAAAACTTTTATAGAGAGACCGGAGAGTTTCCTCTGGGTTTACCCCTCCTTGGGGAAGCTTTTGCACTTCAGGAAGGTAGGTGAGAAGGGTGGCCGTCGCGCGGATTTCACCCAGGAAATTTTCTATTCCCCGGGCCGCTTGTTGGGCAAGCATTAACTGCTGGTTATTAAACTGTGTGGCCACGGCCTTTTCTGTAGAATTATAGCCGTGCAGGCCAATGGCCACTAACCCGCCAATAATTAGGCAAGTGACTCCCCAGATTACCGGCATAAGGGGAAGATGGTAACGTTTTATCCGCTCTTCCAAAAGGCTGATAATAGAATCCGCCATGTTGGTTATTATAACGAATGTTTCCTCTCAAGTCAAAGAATGAGCCACTCGCTTTTTCCTTGCCTCCTCCCTCTGTTTCACCTTATAATTTCATAATGTTTCACCGCAGAGCACGCTGAGAACCCAGAGGAGTAAACGAATAACTTCAAATCTAAAATTTTTACCTTTTCCTTTAGATTTTGAAGTACCCTTCATCTCCGCGTTCTCTGCGTCCTCCGCGGTAAATAGTCTTTATTTTTTACGCTTTCCACTATAGGAAGCGATCACTCAAGAATTCTTGAGAAGTATGCGCATCGGCACGAAACTCCTCCTGGGCTTCATCCCTTTGGCCATCCTTACCGCCATGGTCGCTGAAGTCTTGTACATCAATTCCAAACGGATCAGCGAAAGTTCCCAGACGGTCAGGGAGGTCTACCAGAACTACGAAAACATCCTGGAAATGCGCAAACATGAAAAAAACTACCTTTTCTACCGGGAAAAATTCTACCTTTACCGCATGAAAGATCTCTCCGGGAAATTTACCGAATTCCTCTCCCAGCAAAAACGGCTGAGCGGAGAAGTTGGAATGATTCAAGGCTTCAACAACGCCCAGAAGATTCTTACCCAATACCAGAGTATAATCGACCAGCTTCTCGCTCCCGATGAAGGCTCGAAGACTGAACAGAGCGTAAAGGAGATGACTACTTTTGGCCATCAATTGGAGCGTCTGGGGGAACAGATGGTCAATGTAGCCTGGATCCCCATCCAGGTGGGTACCCGAAAAGCCCGGACGTATTCCATGGTCTTTGCCATCCAGGCAGGCTTGATCGGAGCTGTTTTGGCGTTCTACCTCTCTCAACTTCTGGTCAAGCCCATCCAGCAACTGGTCCGCGGCACCAAGAAAGTGGCCAGTGGAGTTTTCACCGAGCGCGTCCAGGTGCGCTCCCGAGATGAAATCGGGGAACTTGCGGAATCTTTTAACCGGATGGTCGTTTCTTTGGAGCAGGGACAGGCCCGATTGCAACAGTCGAGTCGAGAGCTTCGCGAGACCAAGGAAACTTTGGAGAACATTGTCCAGAGCTCGGTGGACGCCATCGTGGCTACTGACCCCAAAGGCCGGGTTACTTTTGCCAACCGCAGTATGCAGGAGATGCTCTTGGGGCAAGATGGGCAGGAGGATAAACTTATGGGAGTCCCTATGTCCCAACTTTATTCTGGAGGAATGACCGAGGCCCGGAAAATCATGACCGTTTTAAGAGAGCGGGGGAGACTTTTGAATTATGAGACGACCATAGTCAGCAACGGGAAGATGATTCCTATCCTTACCTCCGCATCGCTGCTCAAGGATGAACGGGGCATAGTCGTTGGTACCCTGGGTGTAATCAAGAACCTCACCGAAAAGAAGAAACTCGAGGAAGACCTAAAAAAGGCCCAGGCTGAGCTGGGCCAAAAGGAGAGACTGGCCGCCATCGGCAGGCTGGCTTCGGGCGTCGCCCATGAAATGAACGACCCACTGACCTCGATCCTGACCTTCTCCAATCTCTTGCAGGAAGAAACGAAAGAAGGGGATGCCAGTCGGGAAAGTCTGGAAATCATCATCAAAGAGGCCACCCGAGCCCGAAGGATCGTCTCGGATCTTCTTTCCTTCTCGCGGGAGGCCAAGCCGGCGCTGGAATGGATTGACCTCAATGACGTGCTCACGATGAGCCTCCTTCTGCTGGAAAAACAGGGCGCCCTGGAAAAAATTGACGTTCAAATCGATCAGGCGAAGGAGCTTCCCTTAGTGCGGGCCGACTCTGGCCAGATGCAACAGGTTTTTACGAACCTTCTCCTCAACGCCATCCAGGGGTTGGACGCTTTGGATGCAGGAGACGAAAAATCAGGTGAACCTCCCCGGGGAAAAAAGCTACTCATCCGCACCCAATACCTCGAAGCCCAGGAAGAATCTCTTTCTGCCCACCGCCCTCTTATGGGTCCCTTTATCCGCGTGGTCGTCGAGGATAATGGATGTGGCATATCTCCGGAAAATTTGTCCAAGGTCTTCGATCCCTTCTACACGACCAAGAGTACAGGAGAGGGCACCGGATTGGGCTTATATATCGTCTCGGGCATTCTGAAAAATTATGGGGCTCAATACCACCTGGAAAGTCAGGAAGGGCAAGGAACTACTTTTACCATCGATTTCCCTCTGGCCGAAAGCGGAAAAAATTAAAATGGAACATTCCTGTAAGATTCTCATCGTCGACGACCAAGTTAACACTTGTAAATCGCTTCGGGCCATCCTGAAAAAAAGTGGGTATCCATCCGACTACACCCTGCGGGCTGAGGACGCCCTGCAACGGTTGCAGGGCGAGCCTTTTGACATCGTCATCACAGACATAAGAATGCCCGGAATGGACGGAATTCAACTCCTGGAAGAATTAAAAAAGATCCATCCCCACTTGGTGGTCATCATGATCACGGGATACGCCACCATCAAAAGTGCCGTCGAGGCGATCCAGAAAGGCGCCTATGATTATCTGCCCAAACCCTTTACTCCCGATGAAGTCCGCGTGATTATTGAACGGGCGGCGGAACGCAGCCGCTTAGAATCGGAAAACATCCTCCTTCGCCGTCAACTGCAATCTCAAAAATCCTTTGAGAACATTATCGGCAACAGCGCCCCCTTGCACCGGGTGTTCGAGATGATCCAGAAAGTGGCCAGGGGAGAAAGTAATATTCTTCTTACGGGTGAAACGGGAACGGGAAAAGAGCTGGTGGCCAAGGCCATCCATAACCTGAGCCTTCGGCGCGAGAAGCCTTTTCAGCCCATCAACTGTGGCTCCCTGGCCGAAGGGGTCTTGGAGAGCGAACTTTTTGGCCATGTGAAAGGAGCCTTTACCGGGGCTGTGGTCACGCGTAAAGGTTTGATTGAAGTAGCCGATGGAGGAACGGTTTTCTTTGACGAGATCACCGAGACCAGCTCAAGCTTTCAGGTAAAATTGCTCCGGGTCATCCAGGAAGGAGAGTTCATGCGCGTGGGAGATACTCACCCCATCCACGTGGACATTCGCATCATTGCCGCCACCAATCGTAACCTGGAAAAAGCCGTGGAGCGTAGAGAATTCCGCCAGGATCTTTATTATCGTCTGAAAGGAATCGCGATTCATCTCCCACCACTGCGGGAACGCCTCGGCGACATCCCTCTCTTGGCCTATCATTTCCTGGAAAAATACCGGGGGGTACGGAAAGTGGAATGTATCGATCCCCAAGCCCTCAAAGCCCTCCAGGCTTACAAATGGCCTGGCAACGTCCGGGAGCTGGAGCATGTCATCGAGTCTGCTCTTTCCATGGCGGAGGAAAATACGATTAAAATTACCGACCTGCCCCAGGAATTTTTAACCCGGGTCGCCGACCGGGTTACGGCTCAGGAGAACTGGATGAGTTCACCTTTTAACAAGGCTAAAGACCAGTTCGAAAAATTTTACCTCACCCACATCCTGAAAGAAAGCAATTGGAACATCTCGGAGGCTTCGCGCAAAGCCCAAATGTTCCGCCAGAATTTGCAGCAAAAAATCCGCAAATATGGAATTAAGATTGAAGATGAAAGAGAAGGGAAAAAAGAAGATTCTTAACCGAGAGGACCTCTTCCAGCATCAAATCCCCAATTCCAATATCTAATTTTCCAAACCCCAGATCTTTTGTTTTACATTCGAAATTTTGTTCAAGGGGATTTGCTTGGAATTTGGGATTTGGGATTTTATCAAGATTTACCCTCTTTTTTTCCTCCCAAACCTCTCTTCGAAGATAGGGGCAGTCAGGTTATCGACCGGAGCGTAGGAATCGGTCAGAACGACCGCGAAACGATTCTGCAGCTTCTGGCCCAGTTCCTTGGGAACAATGACATAGCAATTCCCTTTGTTCTCCGTTTCCACTTCCTTCCAGGGGTATTCGCGGGGGCTGGCGGCCACGATCATCGTACTGATCCCCATTTCTTCGAAAGGTGTATCCGCTATTAGAGCCACTTTCCCTCGGTCAAAGACCTCTTCCAACGTGCGAACGTAAGAGGGCATGAAAAGGCCGGTATGAAAATGGTCAATCACGTTGGCAATCAGCATCCCATCCGGTTTGAGGAGGGAACGGATGATGGAGGAGAACTCCTTGGTTGTCAGGTGATAGGGAATAGTCAGGTCATTAAAGGCGTCTCCGAAGATGAAGTCATATACACCCCGCTCCGGGAAATTCATCAGGACCCAGCGGGCATCGTCGTTGAAGGAGCGGATGCGGGTCTTGCGGGAAAGACCTAGGTATTCGTAGGCCAATTCGGTCAAGTGGGGATCAATCTCGATGACGTCAATATGCGCCTCAGGATATTTTGCCTCCAGATACCGAGGGAATGTATAACCTCCTCCGCCGATGATCAGAGCTCGGAATTTCGGGTTGGCCTTAGCTTTCCAGGCCACCAGATCAGCATAGGTTCTTTCGTATCCGTATTGCAGATGGAGGGGGTCATCCAGGTCCACATAGGAATGGATCAAGTTATCCAGGATTACGGTTTCCAAAGTTTTCCCGTTCTTCTTCAACTTCTTCAGCTCGATGGTGGAATAATCGGTTTCCTTGAAATAATAGGAATTTTCATCCCGCTGCTTGGTGAAGGCCTGGTCATGCACGGCCCAGAGGAAAACAGAGAAGACCGGCAAGAGGATCAGAAATACACGCCGCTTCAGGAAAGCTCCCCCAAAGAAGGGGGAGGAGACAATCAGAATCAGCGCCATGAGCAGAAGGATATTTCGCGTTCCCATCCAGGAGATCAGGAAAAACCCGGTGGCAAAGGTCCCCAAAATAGAACCCAAAGTGGAGAAGGCATAGATCTTCCCCACAACGTTTCCGGACCTATCCAGCCGATCCAAAGATAAGCGTACCACCACCGGAGAGATCATCCCCAAGATGAAGGCGGGCACGAAAAAGATCACGGTGGTGATGATCAGGATGCGCAGCATCAAGGATGTTTGCAGAGGCCAGCGGGCCACGGCTTCGGTCAAAGGCGATATTGAAAGCGCTCCCAATCCCGATAAAAAAAGCAGCCAGCCTAAGGTACGCGGCGTAGGAAATCGATCCGCCAAGATACCCCCCACATAGGCTCCGATACTAATCCCGGCCAGCACTACCCCGATGATGGAAGTCCAGGTGTATAACGAGACCCCCACATAGGGAGCCATGATCCTCCCCGCTACCAGCTCGATGACCATCGTACAAAAGCTGGCGATAAAAACCACGAACACTGCTTTGACGACTTCTCGGCGCATTTTTTTCTCCTTGGCCTATATCATTCCCAGAAAACCCCAATTTATCATATTTTTTGAAAGGAAGTTAAAAAATTCAAATCATGGAGTATAATTCACAATGTCTCTGCCCAATCATTCGCAGGCAGGGGAAAAGGGTCTTGCTGCTTTTGAGTCTATGGCCAATAACAGGGAGAACAAAAGAAAAATTATCCCCGTGATCACTCAATCTTTTGCTTCCACATCACTTGGGGCGGGAGACACGTGGAAAGTATATCTGAATGCCTCAGACTCGGATGGAGACATGAAATATATCGTGTGCACCATCGATCAGCCGGGAATAGGAACATACCCGGTCAGCTTCACCAGAATCAAAGAAGAAAACCGGCAAGAATTATCAGGCCATATCTATTTGAACACAGGAGGAGGGTACGGTCTGAACTTGTCTGACATTACCCTGAAGGTGCAAATCCAAGACAGGGCCGGAAATTTCAGCAACTTAGTTTCATTCCCTCTTATTTTTCAACAGGGCGTTAAGCAGGAAGCCCCCCCACAGGATACCTTCCAAGAAATAGAGATCGGGCCCATCATGATTACTCTCCAATTTACCCACGGGGGCGAGTTATGACATTATTCTTCCCCTATTTTCTGGGCTGACTCTTAAATCCTTTTGTAAATCTCTCTTTTATGTTCCAGCCTTAAGATGACCATAGCGCTATTTTCTAACATAAAGGCGATAAAATCTCCTTGACACACAAGGTAGCCCATCGTATCCTTCTCCCACAGAAAAGTCAGTTCTTATCAATAACGTGCCACTGAAATGCAATCCAAGGAGGGAAACGATGTTGAAGACAAGACCGAGTCACAAGTTCGCGGTATCCGTAGCGGCCCTTGCCGCCGTCTTCGCCTTTTCGGCGATCGACCCGGGTTACGCAGCGGAGCGCAAGTCGCTCCGCTTGGCCACGTCCCAAGTGGGTACTTACGGCTACAAGGTATCCGCCCAGTTGGCCGGAGTGTTAGAGCAGGCGCTCGGCGGCGAATATACCGTCACGGTCAATCCGTATCCGTCGCCTACCGTTGCCATGAAGGCATTGATGAACGGGGAAGGGGAGATCAGCTACACGGCCGACGTCGGGATGACCGAATTCCGTACC
>JAURYC010000210.1 GCA_030654105.1 Deltaproteobacteria bacterium | reverse complement strand
GTGTTTTTTTCCGCCTGGCCCCATGGAAAGACCACCGCCTTATGATGCCTAGCGAAGTGCCCCGGCCCTCGGGCCGGCTCCGGTTGAGCTAAGCCAAAATGGCCTGCGGGAGAGCAGGATTTGTTCAACGAATTTCTGACTCAGGATACTAGGGCTCGCCGTTATCAATTAAAAATCAGTATGGTGCCCCCGGATTTCCCCTGGAGTGATTTGTTAGGCGCTTCCGGCTTCATATGGTTCTTCAGGAAATTGGGCGCCGTGCCATACGGCCACAATCCAGATAGTTCTTCCCTTTATGCGGTAAAAAAACCGATATGGCGCAACAATGACTTCTCGAAAGGGCATATCAGGAAATTCCGGCAACGCTCTGCCGGATTGAGGAAACTTTGGTAGTCGCGACAAAACCTTCTCCGCTTTGTGTCGGAAGGCAACGGCCGCTGTAGGGTTCTCACGATAAATGTAGGCGATGGCGGCAAGAAACTGAGTGCGAGCCGAAGGAGTGAAACGGACTTTCACCGTTGTATCTCTTTCAACAAGGTGTCTGCCTCCGCGAGAACTGTATCTATGGCATAGCCTTTGCCCTCTTCGATCTCTTTCTCACCGCGGGCAAGAAGCCGCAGAACTTCCAGTTCATGCTGGGAATGCTCATAGGCTTCCATGCTGACCATCACGGCAGCAGCACGACCTCGCTGCGTGATAATAAGTGGCTCCCGCGACGTGGCCACACGCTTTACGATTGACGTTGCATCCTGGCGGAGATCAGTAATCGGAATGATATTTGGTATTTTTGCCATTGGCGTTACCTCCTACACTATTATAGGAGATAGCACTAACGATAACAAATAGCAAGATATAGTTTCGCGCCTAACAACTAGCATGACGCGCAACCAATAGCGCTGCGCTCGGGTCGGACCAAGAAAAGCCAATTAAATCCAATCAGATATATCCCAATAATAGAAGGTAATGCCTGTTAGCTCGGGGCATTTTACTTTTTCTTAAAACCTTATTTTCGGCAGTGAAATTGAGGTTCTAAGGCAAAAATAAACATATTTTTGCCATTCTTCCCCTGCAAAATCTAATAGTTACCTCGGTCCGACCCCGTTTACTTTTTTCCTTTTTATCCTCCCGGGTGGAGGAACCGAGATCGATATCTTCAACCCACAACTGGGAAAACCTTCTTTAAGATATCGATCATCCGGTCTATCTCCTCACGGGTTACGATCAGGGCGGGCATGAAGCGCAGGGTATTCTTTCGCGGGGAATTGATCAATAGTCCGCGATTCAGGGACTCCTCAACGATCTGGGGACCATTTTCCTTGATTAGATCCATAGCCAACAGGAGTCCTCTACCCCGCACCTCACCAAATCCATATTGCTTGGATAGTTCTTCCAGTCGGCCCTGCAGATAAGCCCCGGTCTCGGTAACCTTTTCCAGAAAACCTGGCTTGGTCAGCTCCTCGATCACGGCACAACCGGCGGCCATCATGAGGGGATTGCCGTTAAAAGTCCCCCCCTGGTCCCCGGGTTCGAAGCAGCAAACACTTTCGTGAGCCACCAGAGCTCCAAGGGGAACACCGCCTCCAATCCCTTTGGCTAAAGTCATGATATCCGGCTCCACGCCGCTATGTTGATAGCCGAACAGCTTACCCGTGCGGCCCATGCCGGTCTGGATTTCATCCAGGATCAGAAGGATTCCTTTTTCCCGGGTGAGCTTGCGCAATCCTTTCAGGTATTCATCCGTGGCCACGAAGACCCCGGCTTCCCCCTGGATGGGCTCCAGCATGACCCCCACTGTTTTCTCGTTGATGGCCGCCTGGACGGCATTCAGATCGTCCAGGTTCACTTTAGGGAAACCGGTTACTTTCGGTTCATACAACTGCGCCCACTCCGCTTTGCCGGAGGCGGACATCATGGCCAGGGTGCGGCCGTGAAAGGCATGGTCCATGGTTATGATCTCATAGGCCCCATTGCGGAATTTCTGCCCCCATTTTCGGGCCAGCTTGACCGCCCCTTCATTCGCCTCCGCCCCGCTGTTGGTAAAAAAGACCTTATGCAGACAGCTGTATTTTACAATCAGGTCGGCCAATTTGATCATGGTCTCGTTATAGTAGGCGGGGCTGCAGTTAATCAATTTTCCCGCCTGCTTGGCAATCGCCTCCACCAGCACCTTGGGGGAGTGCCCCAGGCAATTCACCGCCCATCCCTGGACAAAATCCAGGTATTCTTTACCGTTTGCGTCTTTCAGCCAGGACCCGTGCCCTTCCACAAAAACAGTTGAGGGCCGCTTTGTGATCTCCATGAGAGATGCAAAGGAATATGAATTGTCAGCCATGATTTCTTCCTTCCTTATAAATTTGTTTGGCCGGCGATTTCTCTTCTTCCTCTTACGCCCCAAAATTTTATTCTTCTACTTGCGTGATGTCAATGGATAAGTGCCACCTTGCCCCCCTTCACTTTTCAATAGGTGGATGAATTTACTTTGATTAACGGAGCCTGGACGGGAGGGTGATGAAAGAGG
>JAURYC010000209.1 GCA_030654105.1 Deltaproteobacteria bacterium | reverse complement strand
GATGGTAGACATCCTTGCCGAGGCTATCCCCATCCCTTCCAAGTATTTTTGGGCGCTGTTGGCCCGCCGCTCACCCAGGGCCAGGTTGTATTCGGCTGTTCCGATGTCACAGGTATGCCCTTCGACCTGAATTTTCTCGGTGGGACTTTTGGACATCCATGCGGCGAGTTTCTCTAAGTTTTCTTTCGATTTCGTGGCGAGGGTGTAATCATCGAAAGCAAACTGAAGGCGCAGGCTCACCAGATCAATGGGTTCAGGCGCTGGCGCAGGGGGAGCAGCTTCGGGCTTAGGCTCTTCCTTGGGGGGCGGCGCTGCTTCCACCTTAGGCTCTTCTTTGGGGGGTGGCGGTGGGGGCGGTGGGGGTGGGGGCGGTTCTGGTTTGGGCATTTCTTTGGCTTCGACAACTGGCTTCGCTGCCGCTTCCTCCTTGACCACCTGCTTCTTCGCACATCCGGTCGCGATGAAAGCAAGGGCGACAATGGAGATCAAAACGACCAACCAGACTGAAGATTTTCTCAACATTCCTTCCTCCTCCTTTTCTTGAAATATTTTAGGAAAACAAAAATCGCCGATTTAATTTTTTCTTTTCCTCATTCATTAAATCGGGGTGACCAATTAGGATATGTATCACCTCCTTTCTGAAATGTCAACCTTTTTATTCGGGTTCCCTCGGCATCAATTAAAAAAATATGCGGGCCTCCATCCCGGGTGGAACTAAAGACCAGATTCCGCCCATCGGGTGACCAGGAAGGCATTTCGCAGCGGCCCAAGTTGGCGGTTAAGATGCGGAAATCGGACCCGTCCGGCCGGATGGTGCAAATGTTATAATTTCCCCCTACGGAGGCATCAAAAGCAATGCGGTCTCCGCGGGGGGACCAGGCAGGATGGGTGTTGTAATTTCCCTCGAAAGTCAAACGTTGAACATCCCTGCCCTGGGCATTCATAATGTAAATCTGCGGGTTCCCACCGCGGTTGGAGACGAAAGCAATCTTTTTGCCGTCGGGAGACCAAGTCGGAGAAACATCAATGGCGGGGTGATCGGTCAAGCGCAACAATCCCGAGCCATCTTGGTTGATGATGTATATGTCTGGGTTACCGTCTTTGCTCAAGGTAAGCGCGAGACGCTGGCCATCCGGAGACCAAGCCGGGGAGATATTCAACCCAGGGTAGTAAGAAATCCTGCGTTCTTCTCCGTTGCGCAAATTCTTAATATAGATATCCGGGTTGCCTGCTTTGTAGGAGGTAAAGGCAATCTTCGTCCCATCCGGGGCAAAGCGCGGGGAAAGGCAGATGGATTGATGCCGAGTGATCTGGCTCGAGTTGCGGCCGTCAAAATCCATTAGATAGATCTCTTTATTCCCCGTAGAGTTAGAAACAAAAACGATCTTGGTCTGGAAAAATCCATGCTCTCCCGTGAGGGCAAAGACGATCTCATCCGCGAAACGATGAACCATGCGTGATAGATCGGTAATTTCTCCAATGTACCTCTTGCCAATGATCAACTCCTTCTTTAACACGTCGTAAAGACGCGCCTCCAGAGTGAGCGAACGGTCCTTGTAAGTGACCTCCCCCCTAACCAATGCTTCGGCGCCGGTGTTGGCCCAACTCCGAAAGTCGATGACCTCCGCATGCGCTCCCATCAGCCCCTGGCCGGTCCCGGGGGAGGGTTCACCCAGGGGAGGTTTGATAACGGCCTCCCCGGAGGTCTTGGGATCGATGAGGGCGAAGAACCCGGAAAGGCTTAAATCGCCATTCAGAATGTCCGTGGCTCGTTCCCCAAGTTTCATATCCTCGTTAGGGCTCAACGGTGATTTGAAAGGAGCAATGGCAATGGGGAACTTGCGGAAAGAGGGAGAGCGAATGTCGATATAGACTTTGGCCCATAATAACTCGCTGGAGATACCGACCAGAAGAAAAGCAAGGAGGAAAAGGGAAAAACTTTTTTTCATGTTAAACCTCAAAGATCGGAAGGCGCAAAACGAACCCCGACATCAAATTTGTCTCCTTCCATTCCCGAAGGTAATGGAGGAAGGGGATTCGCCTTTTTGATGGCGCGCAGGGCAGATTCATCCAGGTAAGGGTTCCCGGATTTTTTCTCGAACTGGATATCTTCAATCTGACCGTCCTTGGCGATGCGGATGGTGATGATGGTCTCCAGATTCTTTTTGCCGCCGAGGACTCCCTCGGGAAGGACCCAGACACTGCGGATGCGCTGCCAGATTAAATTATAGTAAATTTTAAATTTGATGGACATAATCCCGGAAGATGCTCCTCCCGTTCCCGCCTCGCCCGTTTCTACGGCTCCTGAACTTCCAATGGTCACGCGCTTGCGGATGCCCTCGATGGCTGAACTCACTTGGCGGGCCTCCTTTTCGTCGCGAATACGCTCGATGGCTGAATCGATGCTTTTACTCTCTCGGCGTTGGCGGATACGTTCGATGGCATCAGCAACCTTCTTTTCCGCCTCCTCCTTCTCCGTGGGAGAAAGAGAGATGGGTTTGGCTTGATCTTTAACTTTAGGCTTCTCCACGACTGGTGATGGTGGCGGAGGAACCGAGGGAAGAGTTTCCGCAGAGCGATTGGGCGCGGATTCCCTCACCGGGCCTAAACTTGGCGGGATATTGACCAAGCGGACGGAATATACGGGAGAGTAAAAAGTCCTTGTGGAGGCCAGATTGGGAAGGTAAAACATGGCCGAGATCATCATTATATGCAGGGCCATAGAAAGGAAGACCATCTTCCCGATCCTGGGACTTTTTGAATAGCTACGAAGGACATCGATGCTCGGGGAAGTTTTCATCTCCGCTCTTCTAAGGGCTCTGTGACCATGCCTAACTTTTCGATACCGGCATTCTTAATCTCAGCCATCGTCTGAACCACAAACCCGTAGGGGACGCTGCGGTCTGCCCGCAGAAGCACTTCCTTATTAAGCTTAGCGGCCGTTGACCGCTCTAACCGCCGACGGAGCAATAGAGGATCCACTTTTTCCTGATTGATAAAAACTTCTCGCTTGGAGTTGATGGTGATTACGATTCGCTCCTCCTGGTCTTCTATGGGCCGGGAAGTCGTTTGCGGCAGGTCCACATCGACGCCTTGCTGCATCATCGGGGCCGTAACCATAAAAATAATCAGCAAGACCAACATTACATCCACCAGGGGAGTAACATTAATATCGCTCATCGCACGGTTTTCGCTTCTCGGTCCCTGCATAAAA
This sequence comes from Deltaproteobacteria bacterium, assembly GCA_030654105.1. NCBI lineage: Bacteria > Pseudomonadati > Myxococcota > Myxococcia > Deltaproteobacteria bacterium. The sequence goes on along the minus strand of JAURYC010000209.1, from coordinate 9,841 downwards.
CTATCCTATCGAAAAAATGATTTCTATGGGGCTCCTGCGGAGAATCACCCCCATTGAGATTGCTCCGTCATCCCGCGTTTTGCGGGACACTCCGCCATGGCAAAAAATAAAAACGGATGTTTCCGGCGAAGGAAGTCTCGTACCGCACGAGGTCAGGCCGAAGCATGGTTCTGGGTTTAAGATTTTTATAGGGGCCTCCCGTATCTACGATTTTAAAAAATGCCGTTTAATGATGTTCAGCAACTCTGCGGAAAAATTTTCCATCTCGGCGCTCAGGACCTTGATGCGGTTAATGTAATAATTATAGGCCACCACAGCCGGAATGGCAGCGGCTAACCCCGCCGCTGTGGCAATAAGAGCCTCCGAGATCCCGGGGGCGACCACGGCTAAGGTGGCCGAACCCCGCATGCCAATTCCCCGAAAGGCATCCATGATACCCCAAACCGTACCGAAAAGGCCGATGAAGGGAGTTGTAGAGCCGGTTGTGGCCAAGAATCCCAAAGCCCTTTCCAGCTTGGTCAGTTCCGTGGTCGATGCTTGGCGCATGGCCCGGCTAATATTATCCTCCCCGCTGAACTCGATATTCAAAGCGGTTCCCTCACTATCTTTGCGGTGACTTTCCGGGTTGGAGGATGCCTGGCTGAGCTTGGTCAGCTCTACATATCCGGCGCGAAAAACCTCGGCAGTAGGGCTGTAGCGAAGCTTTTTCGAATCCGCAAAAATAGTAGAAAGTTGCTTGCCCTCCCAAAAAATGCGCAAAAACTGTCTCGATTCTTTGTCTGCCCGCCGGATGAGACGCAACTTGGAAAAAATGATGGCCCAGGAAAGAATGGAAAAAAAGAGCAGGATCAAAAGGACAATTTTAACCACCGGCCCCGAGTAAAGAACCAAATCCACCACACTTCCCCGAAACCCGCTTCCCATGCCCGCCGGGAAGAGCTGCCCCCAACTAAGGAGAGTAATCGTAGCCACTCATCCCCCCTTTTCTGACGAAAAATTGATTCTTTCCCAATATATATAAAATTAAACGGTCCGTCAACCCTGTTTGATTCCCCCGTTTGATTCCACCGCAAAAAAAAGCGGGGGTTTGCTCATCCGCCAGCTACCGGAGGGAAAACACTGAGCACATCCCCAGGCTGTAAAACATCCTCGGCCTTCTTGTGAATCCCATTCACCAGGAGGATCATCGGTATGGACGTTGGGATTTTTAATCTCTCCAAGACCTGGTTGATGGTCGTCCCCTCATCAAGATCCAGCCAACAGGCATATTTATCACTTCCTGGCGGCAGGTATTCTCGAAAATTCGCAAAGAGCTTCACTTCCACTTTCATTTTTAGGGTGGTGCTCCTTTCGGGCTTCTTCCTCAATTAATTATCACCATTTTGAAAAAAGTCAATTTGTTTTCTCGCCTTTGAGACGGGGACGCCCCTTCCCCTCAGGCCACAATAAAAGGATGCAAGGCGGCCTTGTTTCATTGACTTATCTTCTCTTGACGTTTATAATTGACACCAAATTCCAATGATTTCTGCCAAATAGCAAAAATAATGAATCTTCTTGGGTTTCTTACCAAAATCCCTTTTCTAAATCGCCTTTCTTTGCGCACCAAACTTGTCTCCAGCTTTCTCTTCGTGGTCATTGCCGGAGGTCTCCTCTCCTCTTTGATCGGCACGAAACTCGTCGCTGATACCATTATCCTTCAGGCCCATAACAAGGTCAAATATGATCTCAGCACCGCCTGGTTGGTCTATAACCAATCCCTCAACCGCATCCGAGATGTCGTGCAACTCACCGCTTCCGGACGCACCATCCCTGACTATCTGGAATCCGGACGAATTAAAAAATTGGAGGAATTCTTAGTCAAACGCCGCAAAGAATTCGGCTTGGATGTGCTCACCCTAACTGACACCAAAGGAAAAGTCATTTTAAGAACTCATCATCCTTTCCACCTGGGCGATGATCAGTCGTCCGATCCGATGGTTCAGAAGGCCTTACAAAGGAAAGCAGTTGCCTCCACCGCCATCGTCCCTCAGGAGGAGTTACAACGAGAGGGAAGTGATCTGGCGGAACGGGCTTTTATCCTTTTTGTGCCCACTCCCAAAGCCTCATTAACCCCCGAGGACCGGGAAACCTCTGGGATGATGCTCAAGGCCGCTGTACCGGTCCTGAATGATTCCGGTCATATTCTGGGGGTTCTTTACGGGGGAACCCTTCTCAACCGTAACTATCAGATCGTGGACAAGGTGCGGGATCTTCTTTACGGTGAGGGGAGCTACAGGGGGAAAGAGATGGGCACAGCCACGATTTTCCAAGGGGGCTTACGCATCTCTACCAACGTGGGCAATGAGAAGGGAGAGCGGGCCGTCGGCACAAGAGTCTCTGAAGAGGTCTATGATGCCGTGGTCCAAAAAGGACAACTCTGGGTAGACCGGGCCTTTGTAGTCAAGGACTGGTACATCACGGCTTATGAACCGATCCGGGATATCGCGGGCAAGATCGTGGGCATCCTTTATGTAGGCATGCTGGAAGCTCCGTATATCGACCTCAGCAATAAGGTGGTTTACAGCTTTTTTGGTATTGGGGTTCTGGGCGTACTGCTTGTTCTTCTGCTCTCCTTTTTTATTACCACAGGGATTATCCGACCCATGCGGGAAATGGTCTGGGCGACCCGCAAAATTGCTGAAGGTAATTTGTCTATCGAGCTCCCCATTTCTTCCCGAGATGAAATTGGACAGCTGGCCGAATCCTTCAATCACATGCTCGTTCGCCTCAAGCAGGCCCGTCAAGAATTGGAGGATTATGGAAAAACTCTGGAAGAAAAAGTGGAACGCCGCAGCCAGCAGTTGAAAAAGATTCAGGCCCAACTCATGCAATCGGAGAAACTGGCTTCGCTCGGACGACTGGCATCCGGTGTCGCCCACGAGATCAATAGTCCTCTTACGGGTATCCTCACTTTTGCCCACCTGCTGATGCGGAAACTGAAAGACAACCCTGAACTCAAAAAGGAATTAGAACTCATTGTCCGGGAAACAACCCGTGTCTCCACCATTGTTCGTGGCCTTTTGGATTTTGCCCGGGAGAGCAAGCCGCAGAAAAGACCCTGCAACATCAATGAACTCATTCTTCATATCCTTTCTCTGGTCGAACGGCAATCGGTCTTCCAAAACATCCGTATTATGAAAAATTTGAACGAACAAATCCCCATGATCCTTCTGGATGCCAACCAAATCCAGCAGGTCTTTATGAACATTCTTTTGAATGCAGCTGATGCCATGCCGGCCGGAGGCTCATTGAACATTGCGACCACCCTTGCTCCTGGGGAGTCTTTCATTCAGGTAAAATTTACGGACACGGGATGTGGCATCCCCGAGAAGAATCTCGATAGGATTTTTGACCCTTTTTTCACCACCAAAGCCGACAAAAAAGGAACGGGACTCGGCTTGGCGGTGAGCTATGGAATCATCGACCGCCATCGGGGCCAGATTGAGGTCCAGAGCGAAGAGGGCAAAGGGACGACCTTTACGATTAAGTTACCCCTGCAGGCCTCGGAGGAAGTGCCTCCGGTATAACTACCAGTTTCGAGTTGCGAGTTGCGGGTTTCAAGTTAAAAACAAAACCAGAGCTGTGGAACCTGAACTTTAAACGCGAAACCTGAAACCCGAAACTTTTAAAGGTATGCCCACAGCAAAAATCTTGGTTGTAGATGACGAAGAGATCGTCTGCCTCAGTTGCCAGCGGGTCCTGACCGAGGAAGGGTACGAGGTGCACACCCGCCTCGGCGGCCAAGAGGGCCTGCAGCTGCTTGCCGAAGAGCCTTGTGACCTGGCCATCGTCGATTTAAAGATGCCGGGCATGGATGGTCTGGAACTCCTCCAGGCCATCAAACGTGACCATCCCCATATGCCGGTGATCATGATCACGGGGTTTTCCACTGTGGAATCGGCCGTGGAAGCCATGAAAGCCGGAGCTTACGACTATCTACCCAAACCCTTCACTCCTGACCAGGTAGCGATGGTCGTCAAAAAGGCCCTGGATAACCGGAGCATGATGCTGGAGAATCTTTACCTGCGGGGCGAACTCCAATCCAAGTACCGCTTTGAAAACACCGTGGGCAACAGCCCGAAGATGCAGGACCTTTACCGTCTGGTCGCCAAAGTTGCTCCCACGAACAGCACGGTGCTCATTACCGGCGAGAGCGGAACGGGGAAAGAACTCATCGCCCGGGCTGTCCATTACAACAGCCTAAGGAAGGAGCGCCAATTTATCCCGGTCGATTGTGCCGTGCTTTCGGAAAACCTTCTGGAAAGCGAACTCTTTGGCCACGTCAAGGGCTCATTTACAGGAGCCATCGTTACCAAACCCGGCCTTTTCGAAGTCGCCGACGGCGGCTCTCTCTTTTTGGACGAGATCGGCAACATCAGCTTAGCCATGCAAAGCAAGTTGCTGCGCGTCATTCAGGAGAGGGAATTTACCCCCGTCGGCGGAACCAAATTGAAAAAAGTGGACATCCGACTGATCGCCGCTACCAACAAGGATTTAGGGGAAAAAATCAAAGAAGGGACTTTCCGCGAGGACCTTTTTTACCGTTTGAACATCGTCCCCATCCACCTGCCCCCTTTGCGGGAACGGCAGGAAGACATCCCTCTCCTGGCCCACCATTTTCTCACCAAATACTGTAGGGAAATGGACAAAAGCCCTAAAAGAATTTCTCCCACTGCCATGGAAATGCTTATCCGTTATTCCTGGCCGGGAAATGTTCGGGAGCTCGAAAATATTGTAGAACGGGTCGTTATCATGACCGATGAAGAAGAAATTCAGCCCAGGCATTTCCCCTTTTCCCTGCCAGAAGAAAGCCACGAGGAAATTTCCTTCAGCGTTCCCAAGACCAGTGATGAGCTCAGGGAGCTAAAAAGGCACCTGAGGGATAAGGCAGTCGAAGAGGCTGAAAAACTTTTCGTACTGGGGGCCCTTACTCGGAATGATTGGAACATAACTCGCTCTGCCAAAGATGTGGGTATGCTCCGGCAAAACTTCCAAGCTCTCATGCGTAAACATAACATCCGCATCGAAGACCGCGAAAGTTGATTCCATCCGCCCTGCATAAAAATAAAATACACTGCATGATTTTTTAAATTATTGAAATTATAAGTAAATTTTATATTATGCATAGTTTTTTTGTGCATCGCCCGTATTTTTTAGTCCCTGCCATCTTATCTAACTACTAAAAATTAATAAACAAAAACAAATTGTTAAAGATTAATCTGAGAAATCTCCACAATTGGCATATAAATTGATAGCTTGAAGGGCAAGGTTTCTTGGTTTTTTTAATTTCTCCGCTGGAGGAGAAGGGGATGGAAGAAAAAATAATTTTAATCGCGAGTGAGGATGAACCGTTCGGAGAATATCTTTACCATCAGTTATCCGACCCCGGTTGGGGCATTTCCCGGTCCAGGGTGGTCAGCGACCTACTCAGGAAGGTTAGAAGTGGAAAGGTGGATGTTCTTCTTTTAGACAGCAACCTGGAAGGGATTCCCTGTTATGATTTAATTGCTCTTCTTAAAAAGACAAATTCCCGCTTGCCCATCATTGCCCTCGCTGAAGATTCATCCCTGGAAATGTCCAAACGGGTTCGCCATGAAGGAATCTTCTTTTTAGCCATGAAACCCATCGATGCGGCAGAAATTCGCACGGCCGTTGGGGATGCGATTAAAATGCTAAATCAACAAGAACAGAGGAGGAATAACAAAATGGCCAAAGTGATCGAGCTGCGACCAGCAGCAGACCTTGACTTCTCCAAGGTCCAAGAAATTTGTAAAGCGCACGAAGGAAAAAGAGGAGATCTACTCATCGTGTTACAAAAAATTCAGGGTGTCTTTGGATACGTTCCCAAGTCGACCCTCGAACCTGTGGCTCAGTTTCTGGGGGTAACTTCGAGCGAAATATTCGGGGTTCTTACTTTTTACAACCGGTTCCATCTCTCTCCCCGCGGAAAGCATACGGTCCGGGCCTGTCGGGGAACGGCTTGCCATTTCAGCGGGGCTCCGTCCATCATCGATTCCATAAAAGGGCAACTCCGCATCCAGCCGGGGAAAGAAACAACGGATGATTCCCTCTTCAGCCTGGAGCAGGTGGCCTGCCTGGGTGCCTGTGGCATCGCTCCGGTTATGACCATCGATGAGGAGACTTTCGGGCATTTAACACCCGGCTCAGCCCTGCAAACGATTGCCCGTTATCAAGCAGCCGAAAAAGTTGCCGAGGCAGCTCCCGGAGAGGCAGTGGAAGAGAAAAAAGCAGCTTAACAACGATTACGTTTTCAGCCGGAAAGCCGGTCCCCTGGCCTCCGGCACGAATAAGGAGGACGCTATGGCCAAGATAGAAAAAATCGGAGGATACGCAACGGATTGTTACCTCCACGAGGGTCCGGCAATTCGCTTGATGGAAGCCAACCAATATCAGGAATTCCTCTCCCGGCAGCGCCGAGAGGTAATGAAGAACTGCGGGACGGTCAACCCGGAGGACATCGATGCCTATGTCCAGAATGGCGGGTTCAAAGCCCTGGAAATGGCGGTTACGGCCATGACCCCAGAGAAAGTAGTGGAACAAATGAAAAGGGCTGAATTACGGGACCGCAGTGCCGAGGGCCGCTTCACCGGGCAAAACTGGGAAGCTTATCGGCAAGTCCAGCATCTCCCCCACTACGTGGTCTCCACCCGCATGGGCGGGTTCTCCGAAGCCTGGATGGAAAGGACCTTGCTGGAAGGAAACCCTTTTGCGCTCATTGAAGGGATGGCCATTACCGCTTACGCCCTGGGCGGCGTCGGCAAGGGGATCATTTACATCCCTGCAGCTTATAAGCCACTCGCCTTTCGACGGATGAGTCGGGCGATTCATGCTGCTCAAGCCCGGCGCTACCTCGGCCATAATATCTTGGCCAAGCCCTTCAACTTTGACATCGAGATCCGTGAGACCATGAGCGAAGATCAACTCCCCAAGGAACATAATCCTTTTATTTGCGGCGAGTGTGCCCGCTCCCTTTTCGATCTCGAAGAGACGGCAAAATATGAAAACTTCAAGAACGTCGAGGTTTGGCCCAAGCCTTTCTATGTGAACAATGTCGAGACCCACCTGAACATTCCCCTCATTCTAAACAAAGGAGCAGACTCGTTTGCTTCTCTCGGGACGAAAAATGCCACGGGCACAAAAATTTTCGCCTTGACCGGCAAGACCCGTCATCCCTGCTTGGTCGAAGCCCCCATTGGCTCAACCCTTGCCGAACTTTTAAAGATGGCGGATGGAGAAACCAGTGGCTTACAGGGAGAGCTCAAAGCCTTTCAGATGAGTGGTCCCAGCGGGGGCATCTTTCCGGCAAGATTTCAAAACACCCCCATTGATTTTGATTCCCTTGCCAACATTGGTTGGAAGATCGGCTCAGGGTATGTGGTCTTGATGGACGAAAAAGTATGTATCGTGGAAATGGTTCGCTACTCCTTGAATCAATTAGTCTCCGAATCGTGTGATCATTGTCACCCTTGCGGTAAAGCCTTCAAGAACCTCCTGGCGATCTTCAACCGGTTAACCAAAGGATGGGGAGAAACTGGGGATCTGGAGACCCTTGAGATCATCGCCAATCGCATTCAGTCTCAGGCCCGCTGCCAATTCGGAAGAACGGCGGTAGTTCCCGTCCTTACCAGCTTGCGTTACTTCCGCGGAGAATACGAAAGCCACCTGAAGCAGCACTGCCCGTCCAATTCCTGTAAAGACCTGAGCAAAGATTCCGAGCGACCGCTCAAATTGGCCGCCTGAAGCAATGGTAGGGGCGACCGGCCGGTTGCCCCTACAAAGGGACGTATACCAAGATTTATGATACCCCGGAAATTCCTTTTCCCAAAATCGCTTCCGATGATGCTCACACTCCGGACCAATAGGGCTTAGAGAAAGGAACTTACATCTCCCTTTCCCTCGCGCAAGACCTTGGGCATGTCCTCCGTCAAATCGATAACGCTGGAAGGCTCAGATACCAATACCCCGCCGTCGATAACCAAGTCAAGCCCATGCCCCAGTTTTTTTTCAATCTCCGCCGGATCATAAAAAACCTCTCCGGCAGCCAGCATGGCGCTGGTGCTGATGACCGGATGCCCAAGCTCCTTGACGATAGCCAGGCATATAGGGTTGTTGGGAACTCGAATCCCGGCCGTCATCCGTCGGGTGAGCATAATCTTGGGAACCAGCTTGGTCCCTTCGAGGACGAAAGTATAGGGACCGGGCAAGAGGCGCTTCATCGTCTTGTAGGCATAGTTGGAAACCTTGGCATATAGGCTGATAGACTTCAGGTCGGCGCAAATGAAGCTAAAAGGTCGATTCTTTTCGCTCCGCTTGATTTGGTAGATGCGCTCGATGCCCTTCTTATTGTACAGGGAACAACCCAATCCATAAACCGTATCGGTGGGGTAAGCAATGACCCCCCCTTCCTTCAATACTTCCACCACCCGCCGGATCAGCCTTGGTTGGGGGTTTTGGGAATTGATTCTCATCAGCATAATTTACCCGCCTTTAGGGCTTCTCGCTTAAGGGTTTATATTCTTATCTCCGTTCTTTGGCCCAAAGGGATATTGGAAATTAAACACTAATTTTCTCCAAAAGACAAGGGTTGAATCTAGATTCTTCTTGCTCAAAATTTGCCATCCATGTTAAATTTATTTTTTAAGACCTTTCATAAAGTTGAGGTTGAATTGGCCATGGGTAAAATTATCATCAACCGCGAGCGATGCAAAGCTTGCGCCCTCTGCACGTTAGCCTGCCCTAAGCAACTCATCATTTTCAGCAAAGAAGTCAACCTTCAGGGTTTTTACCCCGCCGAACCCCGCCTGGATAACGAATGTACTGGCTGTGCGCTTTGCGCCGAGTCCTGCCCGGACGTAGCCATTGAGGTCTGGAGGTAGGAACGCCAAGTGGAAAAACGATTGTTCATCAAAGGTAATGAAGCCTTGGCCCGCGGGGCCATTAAAGCCGGCTGCCGTTATTATTTCGGCTATCCCATCACGCCGCAAAATGAAATTCCCGAATACTTTTCCAAGCACTTGGCGAAGGTAGAAGGCTGTTTCATCCAGGCTGAGAGTGAGGTAGCTTCCATTAATATGCTTTTGGGGGCTTCCGCGGCAGGGGCCCGGGCCATGACTTCTTCCTCCAGCCCGGGCATATCCCTCATGCAAGAGGGGATCTCTTACCTGGCTGGGAGCGAGCTCCCGGCAGTAATCGTCAACATCACCCGCAGCGGTCCTGGCCTGGGGGGAATTTCTGCCTCGCAGGGAGATTATTTCCAAGCCACCCGGGGAGGAGGGCACGGGGACTATCGCACCATCGTCCTTGCTCCCCACTCGGTTCAAGAAATGCACGACTTGACTCTCTTAGCCTTCGACCTGGCGGACAAGTATTGCAACCCCGTAGTCATTCTCGGGGATGCCGTATTGGGGCAGATGCAGGAAACTATGGTCGAAAGGATATATCATCCCTGGGAACTTCCGCCAAAGGATTGGACTCTCACCGGAGCTTCGGGAAGGAAACCCAATCTTATTAAATCTCTCTACCTGAAAGAAGGAGAGATGGAGCGACATAACTGGAAACTCTTCGAAAAATACCAGCGGATGAAAAAAGAAGAAGTCCGGTACGAGGTCTCTCTGGGGGAGGATGCCGACTTGATCATCACAGCCTTTGGCACTGCTGCCCGCGTATCCAAAACCGCTATCCGTTTGGCCCGAGCCGAGGGGTTCAAAGTCGGTCTCTTCCGGCCGATCACCCTTTTCCCCTTCCCCGAGGAAGCTCTGCAGCGCCTTTCCCAGCGGGTGAA
>JAURYC010000208.1 GCA_030654105.1 Deltaproteobacteria bacterium | reverse complement strand
CGGCCTGGAGAATTGCGGTGGAGTTCTACCTCCAGTCCAAAGGATTTATAAACGTGCACATCCCCCAAAAAGTGTCACCCAATTTTACCCCCATTTTTTGCTCATGAATAGGTAGCGTGTACACGGATGAAGACCAAGTGGGGCAGTTGCAGTCCGGTCACCAGCGGCATCCGGCTCAACACCGAACTTGCGAAGAAACCGCGCGAATGCCTCGAATACATCGTTGTTCATGAGATGGTTCATCTCCTCGAACCCATTCACAATAGCCGCTTCGTGGCTTTGATGGATCAGTTCATGCCGAAGTGGCAGTTTTACCGGGAAGTGCTGAACCGGTTGCCCGTGCATCATGAGCGATGGAGATACTGAAATGAATCTTGCAGACGGAAAATATGGCGCTAACAAGGCGCTGCACCGGACGCCGATTCCGCTACGCTCCATTGCGCCGGTGAGCTTGGTCGTTAAACCGGCTTGATGATATGCACAAATTTCCGTTTTGCGAAGCGCCCGATCATCTCTGCGCTGAGGCTTTCCATCTCCTGCCGTGTTCTGGTCCGGGGTCCCGCTTTGCGTGCTATCATCCTGCCGTCTTTCACGAAAGTTGCTTCTGGAGCAGTCCGACCAACTTCGCACCAGTTCGCCGCCTTGTAGATCGTGCCTGTGTGTCCTTGCCATTCGTCTGCATACGTCACGAGACAAGGCCATCGCTTCCGGTCTATCATTCTCATGCTCCGTGATAAAAGCTATGCCGCCACTCTCCTGAATCTCTTTTTTGGCCTTGCGCAGGAGGATCTGGAATTTGGGTGAATAAACCAAAATCAAAAGGACGTTTTAGCGTTTTGCGGTTTCTGGGTTCTACATCCGGCTCAAATCTTGAAACCCCAAATATAGCGATTTCAATCTATCCCCAAAGCCAATTCAGAAAATAGGTCCCCATTTTTCATAGAGAGAAAAACTGGGATGAATCTAAGTTATCTTGATTTAGATCATTCTCCGGGTAAGACGACCCGTTGAATAATAATATGAGTTGCTGCCCGCAAAAGCCGGCCTTGTGCCGACTAGGGCTGGCTAGCCGGTTGGCGATCCGAAAAAGTGTAGAATCCAGAAAGGAAGGTTATGAGATGATGAAAGTAAAGGAATACAATCACGTGGGGATCGTGGTTCGGGATCTGGAAAGGTGCAAGTGGTTCTACGGTGAGGTACTGGGTCTGCAAACCATTCCTCGGCCGCCTTTCGATTTCCCAGGCCACTGGTACCAGGTTGGACCTACATGTCAGCTTCACCTCATGGTCCATGAAGAAACCATCCCGAATTCCATGCGCCATATTGCCTTGGAAGTGGCAAACTTCGAGGAAGCCATCCATGAACTCAAGGCAAAGAGGATAGAGATTGTTGAGGGCCCGGGCAAACGTCCCGATGGATCAGATTATCTTTTTTGCAAGGACCCCGACGGTAACCGAGTCGAGATCACCCGCCACTAAAACGTAAGTAATCCATCTCGCCTCGATTTTAGGACTATCGCTCGTATGTACTGGTTATGGATGCCAGTTGGATTAGGAGTTTCGGGGACGGGGTTGACAAGGTTGACTAACTCACCTTACTGATGCGGAAGATCCCGGAAATGGTGCAAATCGAAACACCAGGGTGCCGGGTAATCTCCTCCCTAATCCAGCGATAAAAGTCTGGTTATGGGGTCGGTACGTGAATTCAGGAATACTCTTGCACCCCCGGCTAAAAAAAGGTAGTTTTGGAATATGCCCTGTTTCCACTGTTTAGCTCTTCTGTTCTCTCCCCTTTCGCCTTTCCAAGAGAGTCTGCCGCAGAACGGGAAGGATGGCCTTATCCTTCTCAAAACCCGTTTCTTCCTTTACCTCGATCAGTTTTTCAAGCGACAGAACCCTGAGCCGCAAGTTGCCAATTTTGATTTCATCGGAATGTTGCAGTAGATCCCCGTAACTGTGCCCGGCTCCAATCGTTCCAAGCAGGTCGAGCGGGCCGAAACGGGTCATAAGAAGCTGATGACCGGGAGAAGACAGGTGAGCCAGGTTTTGTATTTGGAAAGGGTCTCGAGAATCGAAAAAAAATCAGGTGTTGGAGATGTCACTCTTCAGCCTCACAATAGAGCGAATGGTTTGCTGCAACATCTGCAAACGTTCGGCAGGCGTCAAAGAGAGCATCCAGCGGATGAGGGTTAGGTCAACGCCGCTTTCGCTGTAAAGCGGCCCATCTTCCGACGAAGAATGGTCAGGGGAATTTAGCAATTTGATCTTGTTGAGGCTCATGAATCCACTTCCTTCATATCTTAAAATCCAAAATATCACAATTTCATTGTTTGGGCAAGGGGACACCACCCGGGCGCCCGGCTTCAATAGGAGAAAAGGATTGGCATCATTTTTGATATTTGGTAACATGGAATTATGAGAAAAATAAATATCTCTTTTTTATCTATCAAATCTCTTTTTTTCCTTCCCATCTTTCTCTTTTTTGCTGCCCAGCTCGGCTGGGCCATTCCCGATGAAGAAATTCGCCAGAAGCAAGGTGAACTTCAGGGAAAGCTGGTTGGGGAAAGGATCGCCTTCTGGGCCGAGAGGTTTGTCGGCACGCCGTATGACGAAGATCCCCAGGGGGTCTACGTCTCCAGGGCCGTGATTGTGGCCGATGAAAAAGTCGACTGTATGTATTTAACTTTTCGGGCCGTCGAACTGGCCCTGAGCCATACTCCGGAGGAGGCAATACAAATCGCCCTGGAGAAACGTTTTCATTCCCGGGGCATTCTCCAGAACGGGAAAGTGCTCAATTATGATAACCGGTTCGAATTCGGAGAAGACATGATCGAAAGCGGCAAGTGGGGAAGAGAAATTACCTCTCAAATCGGCCGAAGCGTTCGAATCAAGGGATCAAGGGGGAAAGATTCCTGGGCCGTCTTGTCCTCCACGGAACTTTTAAGGAGCATGGAAAAAATCAAAAGCGGGGATATCATTTTTTTCGCAACCCGCCCTGAAAAACGAAAAGCGGATGAATGCATCGGCCATATCGGGATCGTCAAAAGCGAGCGGCATGCAAAAGCGCAGGAAATTTATTTGATCCATGCCAGCGGATTAAAAAACAAGGGTGGGGCCGTGAAAAAGGTTTTATTGAAGGACTACATAGACAAAATGCCTTTTATCGGGGTGAAAGTAACCAGATTCGATTAAAAGAAACAAATCCATCAGGACGCGGATTTTCGCCGATGTCCGCAGAAACTAAAAGCAATAACTAAATTGTCATCCTTTGAGTCATTCCTGCGAAAGCAGGAATCTATTGGTTTGTTTTTTTTCTGGATTCCCGCCTGCGTGGGAATGACAAAGTGTTGTTCATGTATATTGATTTAATGTTTTAAATTTAATTTTCTATATTTAATCTTGAAAATCTGTGTTTATCTGCGTCCAAATAAATTTTTAATGCCCTGGAGGGGAATGAAATCGGAATGATTGATCTCGACCATCTCTGCATCAATACCATCCGGATGCTATCCATCAACATGGTCCAGGAGGCGAACTCAGGGCATCCCGGAATGCCCATGGGTGCTGCTCCCATGGCCTACGTTCTTTGGACGAGATTCCTCAAACACAACCCCCAAAACCCAACCTGGCCTGACCGGGATCGCTTCGTGCTCTCGGCCGGTCATGGTTCAGCTCTTCTTTATTCCCTCCTGCATCTGACTGGTTATCCTCTACCCATCGAGGAAATAAAACGTTTCCGGCAATGGAAACAAAGGATGGATTCAAAACTCCCCGCAGGGTGGGACAAGGATATTCCTTCTTTCCCCCCTGACCCCAGAGGGATGGCCACCCGTTCAGCAGGCAGTAAGGCCATGAACGCCATCATCCCTCATCTTCCTTGGCTCATTGGGGGTTCGGCTGATCTAAATCCATCTACGAATACCGCGCTCCAAGGTCTGGGCAATTTTCAGTATCCTCGTTCGGAGGAAAGACCTATTCAGGGATCTGAATCAGGCCCCTTAAGCTACGCAGGCGCGAATCTTTACTTTGGGGTACGGGAACATGGCATGGGATCCATCCTGAACGGAATGGCCCTGCACGGAGGGGTAATCCCTTTTGGCAGTACCTTTTTGGTATTTTCAGACTATATGCGGCCTTCGATCCGCCTGGCCGCGATCATGAAACTGCATCTCATCTATGTTTTCACCCATGATTCCATTGCTCTCGGAGAAGATGGACCCACCCATCAGCCCATAGAACATCTTGCCAGCTTACGGGCTATTCCCGGCTTGACTGTCATCAGGCCGGCCGATGCCAATGAAGCTGCCGAAGCCTGGAGAACGGCGATCCTGCATAAAGAAGGGCCGGTCGCTCTGGTCATGACCCGGCAGGTAATACCCATAATCGATCGCAGCCGGTATACCCCGGCGGAGGAATTGAGGCGAGGGGCTTACATCCTGGCGGATGCTTCATCCGATCAACCCGAAGTTATTCTGCTGGCAACGGGTTCCGAGGTCCACCTCGCCCTGGCGGCTTACGAAAAACTCCGGGCGGAAGGCTGGCGAGTGCGGGTAGTGAGTATGCCTTCCTGGGAACTCTTTGAAAAGCAGCCTGAGGAATACCGCAATCAAATTTTTCCCGCGGATGTACCGGTAAGGATCTCCGTTGAAGCCGGAGCCACTCATGGCTGGCACAAATACGTGGGCTCATCCGGGGAGGCCATGGGGATCGATCATTTTGGGGCTTCGGCGCCGGGAAAAGTATTGCTTGAAAAATTTGGCTTTACGCCTGAAAATATAGTGAAGAAGGCCAAGGAACTTTTAAATAGAAAATCGGTTTAGGACGCAGATTTTCGCAGATACGCCCAGATAATTATTCTTTCATTTTTTTAAATATCCTGATAATCAGTGTATATCTGTGTCCTAAAAAAATAATTTTATCGTATCGAATCATGATCG
>JAURYC010000207.1 GCA_030654105.1 Deltaproteobacteria bacterium | reverse complement strand
GGACAAGCAATTTATCTTGCTGGCATTGGATCTAATTTTCTCTGTAACGGACGGAATAGTCGAATTCATTCGACCCGTCCGTTGAACCCATCGGCTTAAAGCCGATGGTGGTTCAGTTTCTTTGCTATGCGCGAGAAAATCGTTTCTTCGAACCGGCGGGAATTCGATATTCACTCCATGAGTATAGGTTATGGATCCTGGGAAAACTGGCAACAAAGTCATCTTTTTTCAAATTGATGGACTCGTACAATTTACCATTAGCTTGTCCTTCCTATCAAGAAAATGTTTTAAATCATATGGAATTCATTTTTTCCACTTTCTCATACCCTGCCTAAATTCCTACTTACTTTTTAATAGTGATTGTCAGGCATCGTTTTGGTAAGAGGGGGTATTTTGGTGATGTCCAGTTGACAGGGATGAATTTTTTATATCGTGTGTGTAGATGGCAGGGCCAAATAAAACCATAACCATATAAAATATTTATAGATTTAATAAAGAAATATTTATCAAAAAATTTATTACGTGACCGTATAGTTTGGATACGAATTTTCTTGACATTCTTGAAGGCGTTTTTTAGAATGCGATACAAAGAATTTATAAAAAAGGAACATCAACCCCAAAGGAGGAAACCATGAGCAACGGAACTTTTCCGATAAGCATGAGAGACATTCGCTTCATTCTTTATGAACAATTAGGCATTGAACGGCTCTGCGAGTTCGATAAGTTCAAGGATTTCTCCAAGGAAACTTTTGACATGGTTTTGGAAGAAGGAGCCAAGCTGGCCGCCGAAGTAATCGCCCCGCTGAATTCCATTGCGGATAAAGAGGGCTGCGTTTATGAGAAAGGGAAAGTGAAAGTCCCGGAAGCCTTCCATGAAGCCTTCAAGAAATACTGCGAGGGCGGATGGATTGCCGCTTCGGTAGATGCAGAAGCCGGGGGGCAGGGACTGCCGGATTCTGTGGCTCTGGCGACCGCAGAAATGTTTGTGGGGGCGTCCGTTTCCTTCACTACCTACCCTGGTCTTACTCGCGGCGCCGCCAACCTGATTGAAAGCTTCGGAACACCGGAACAGAAGCAGATGTACCTGGAAAAAATGTACAGCGGCCAGTGGACCGGCACGATGTGCTTGACCGAATCCCAGGCCGGGAGCGCCGTGGGGGATGTGAAAACCATGGCTAAAAAAGAGGGGGATCATTATTTAATCCAGGGCACGAAGATCTTCATCACCGCTGGCGACCATAACCTGACGAAAAACATTATCCACGCCGTCCTGGCCCGAACGGAGAATGCCCCTCCGGGAATCAAAGGTTTAAGCCTCTTTATCGTGCCCAAGGTCCGGATCAACCTCGATGGATCCCTGGGAGAACCCAACGATGTAAATTGTGGCGGTATCGAGCACAAGATGGGGCTCAAGGGGTCATCGACTTGCACCCTGAATTTCGGAGATGACGGGAAGTGTCACGGGTATATTCTCGGGCAGGAGAATCAGGGCATCCAGCTCATGTTCCAGATGATGAACGAAGCCCGTCTGGGCGTGGGCCTGCAGGGTTTTGCCCTGGGGAACCTGGCTTACCTCTATGCCCTGAAATATGCCAAAGAACGCATCCAGGGGGTGGAAATCACGAAGATGAGAGACCCCAACGCCCCGCGGGTGACGATCATCAACCATCCCGACGTCCGCCGGTTGCTCATGACCATGAAAGCTTATGCCGAAGGTCTGCGGGCGCTAATTTACCGCAGCGCCTACTACGCGGATTTGGCCAAGGTGGCCACGGACCCGAAGGAGAAAGAATATTGCGAGAACATGATCGATCTCCTGATTCCCATCGTTAAGGCTTATTCGACAGACATGGCCTTCCGCCTTACCGAATGGGCCATCCAGGTCCACGGGGGGTATGGATACTGTGGCGAATACCCCGTGGAACAGCTCTGCCGGGACGTGAAGATCACTTCAATTTACGAGGGGACCAACGGCATCCAGGCCATGGACTTAGTAGGCCGCAAACTATCCCTGAAAAAGGGAGCCTTAATCATGGGCTGGACGAAAGAAGTCAACGAGTTCGTAGAGAAGCATAAAGCCCATCCAGTTTTTGGGCCGGCGATCGCCCAGCTGGAACAGGCTAAGAATACGCTGGTCAATGTTTCCATGCACTTCGCCAAGGTCGCGGCCGGAGGAGATCCGCTCTACGCGATGCTCCATGCTTGTCCGTACCTTGAGCTTTTTGGAGAGGTGGAGCTGGCCTACCTTCTCCTCGACCAGGCGATCATTGCGCAGAATAAACTCCAAGATATCTTCCAGAAGGCCGGGGCAACCACGGACGAGGCCAAGGCCAAAGTCATTGAAGAGCAAGCCGAGGCTGCTTTCTACAGCGGCAAGGTCTATACAGCCGAGTTTTTTGTCAACAATATTCTTCCGAAGGTTCAATCTACCGCCACGACCATTCTCAGCGGAAACCGCAGCGCCCTGACGATTCCGGAGGCGGCGTTTTAACCTTTAACAATTTGCCTTAAATGGAAGAGGTGGTCTCGTAAAAGGGCCACCTCTTTTTTTATTCCTTATTTTTGACTTGCATCAAAGGGAAAAATATTTGTTAATGAAAAGGGAAGAAATCATCATATTTTCTTCTTT
The DNA here is from genome assembly GCA_030654105.1 of Deltaproteobacteria bacterium. Lineage (NCBI taxonomy): Bacteria > Pseudomonadati > Myxococcota > Myxococcia > Deltaproteobacteria bacterium. Next base: position 2,657 of record JAURYC010000207.1, on the reverse strand, counting down.
TTATAAACTTTCTTTCTCTGGGCAGATTGGCCTTTTTCTTCTGGGGTCTGCCTTTCATCCTGAATGGGGGGAGTGACTTTTTTAGTAAACCGGCATTTTGGGTAGTTGCTGCAAGCGATAAATTGGCCGAAGCGCCCTTTGCGGTAGACCAGCGGAGAGCCGCACTGCTCACAATTCTCGCCGGTAAGGGTGGATGGGGCGGCCTCAGCCCCCCCTCCAGATGGAGCGATCTTCTTCGTGTTCTTACACGCCGGATAATTGGAGCAGGCCAGGAATTTTCCGAAGCGCCCGGTTTTGATAACCATGCGTGCACCGCATTTCTCGCAGGTCTCTGAACTCTCTTCATCTTGGGCCACCTCAACTTTTCCCTCACCGTTAATCAGAATTTTTTTGGTATTCTTGCATTGGGGGTAGTTGGAGCAGGCCAAGAATTTTCCGAAGCGTCCTGCCTTTGTGATCATGGAAGCGCCGCACTTCTCGCAAGTCTCTTGAACGGGTTCTTCCTGGACAATCTCAATCCCTCCGGCCCCATTGCGCTGGAACTCTTTGGTATTTTTGCATTCGGGGTAATTGGAACAAGCCAAAAATTGGCCATGCCGACCGAGTTTGATGACCATGGATGCACCGCATTTTTCGCAACGCAGGTCCGTGGGTACTCCTTTCCCTTTTATATCCTGCATCTGCACCTTGGCTTTTTCCAGGTCCTTTTGGAAGGGTTCGTAAAAATCCTCCAACACCTGAACCCAGGGCAACTGTCCTTCTGCCACTTTGTCCAGCTCGTTCTCCATTTGGGCTGTGAATTGCACATCGAGGATATCCGGGAAATTCTCGACTAATAAATCAGAAACCAGGCATCCCAATTCCGTGGGATAGAGCCGGCCTTTTTCCTTAGCGGCATATTCCCTTTCCTGAATATTGTCAAGGATCGTGGCATAGGTGGATGGGCGACCAATCCCTTTTTCCTCGAGCTCCTTGATTAAGGTGGCTTCCGTATATCGCGGCGGGGGCTGAGTAAAGTGCTGCTCAGGGGTTATGTTGAGGGGTTTTAATCCTTCGCCAATTGAGAGATCTGGAAGCTTTCCTTCTTCCTGATCTTCCCGTTCCGCGTTTTCATCGGCGGTTTCGATGTAAAGGGTCATAAAGCCCGGGAAGAGCAGGATGGAACCACTGGCACGGAATAAGTATTTTCCCGCCTGGATATCTACCGAGGTCTGATCGTAGACCGCCGGGTTCATCTGGCAGGCCACAAAGCGGTTCCAGATGAGTTCATAAAGGGCGAACTGATCTTTATTAAGGAAAAGTTTCACCATTTCCGGATTACGAGATACGGAAGTAGGACGGATCGCTTCATGGGCTTCTTGGGCTGTCTTGCGGCTCTTGAAAAAATTAGGTTTCTCGGGTAAATAAGCGGGTCCGAATTTTTTGGCAATGAACTGGCGCACGTCTTGCACTGCCTCTGGAGAAATGCGTACCGAGTCCGTGCGCATGTAAGTAATCAAACCTACCGGGCCTTCTTGCCCGAGTTCCACTCCTTCATACAGCCTTTGAGCCAAAGACATGGTCTTCTTGGCGGTAAAGCGCAGCTTACGCCAACCCTCTTGCTGGAGTTGGCTGGTAATATAGGGTGGGGGCGGGTTTTTTCGGCGTTCTTTTCTTTCGATTTCTTTGACGGCAAAAGAGCAGAGAGACAGATCTTGGAGGATGGCTTGAGCCGCCTCTCCTTTTTTAATCTCTGCCTTTTTGGAATCGATCCGCGCTAAGGTAGCTTTAAAAGCAGGGGGAGAACTCCCTTCGAGGAGGGCCTGGATTGTCCAGTACTCCTGAGGTACGAAAGACTGGATTTCCTTCTCCCGTTCGCAAAGGAGACGGACCGCAACGGATTGGACCCGTCCCGCGCTCAAACCTCGCCGGACTTTATCCCAGAGAAGAGGACTGATCAGGTACCCTACCAAACGATCGAGGATACGGCGGGCTTGTTGGGCTTCGTATTTATCTTTATTTAAACGTTCGGGTTTCAGGACTGCTTCCCGTACGCTGCGGGCGGTTATCTCGTTAAACAGAACCCGGTGAATTTTGTCCGGCGGCCGGTTTAATTCTTCAGCGATATGCCAGGCAATGGCCTCTCCTTCGCGATCGGGGTCCGTCGCCAGATAAATGGAATCCACCTTTTCCGCAGCCTTTTTAATTTCTTTCAGAACCTTGATCTTTCCTTTGATGACCTGGTACTGGGGCACGAACCCGTTTTCGATATCAACCCCTAAACGGCTTTCCGGAAGGTCTTTAACATGCCCCACCGATGCCATGATGACATAATCATCTTTTAGGTAATTACCGATCGTCCGGGCCTTGGCCGGTGATTCGACGATGATTAACGACTTGGACATCTTATCTCCTCTACTTTTTTCACCACAGAGATCCCAGAGAACGCAGAGTATAAAATCAAAACAAAAAAAATCTGCTTTATTATTTTGTTTTTTTAATTTCAATCCATCTCTGTGTTCTCTGTGTGCTCTGCGGTTAATTTATATTTTGGCGAAGCGCATCCCGGGGAGCTGTTTGACGTGCCCGGCAAGTTCGAGTGCCAGGAGGACCGCTGAAATTTTGCCGCTGGAGAGTGCCGTACGAGCGGTGATCTGGTCGATATGCAGGGCCCCCTG
>JAURYC010000206.1 GCA_030654105.1 Deltaproteobacteria bacterium | reverse complement strand
AATCATTTTCCTTTTCCTTCTTTGGGCATTGTAAACAAGAATTTAGCCCATTTCCCTTCCTCCGATTCTGCCCAGATCCTCCCCCCGTGCCTTTCTATAATCTCCTTGGCGTTAAACAGCCCCAGGCCTGTGCCTCCCCTGCGCCGCTCTAACTCTCCTTCCAGGCGAGTAAATTTTTCAAAAACTTTAGCCAATTTATCGGCAGGAATCCCCCGGCCCTCGTTTTTAACGTAAAACAAAAGTTCTTCCGGTTCTTCTTTGAAACCGCACCAGATCTTCCCCCCTTCCTGGGCATACTTAATGGCATTGCCGATCAAGTTGCTGAAAACAATGCGCAAGAGAACTGGATCCGCCTCCCCCTCGACTTTACGGAAGGCCTCCTCGTTTTCAACTATCATTTGCATTTTTCGGGCGTCGAGTTGCGGCTTCTCATCTTCCAAGATGGAAGAGAGGGCTTCGGCAAAGATGGGAATACGAACTTTATTGACTTCCATCTTTCCGGATTCAATTCTCCCGAGTTGCAGGTATTTTTGGATCATATTGATCAAAGCATTCACGTTCCGCAGCATGGTAGCAACGGCTTGCTTCTGGTTTGGGTTTACTAAAGGGCCCAGCGCCTCGTCCTTAAGCAAGATCAGGAACCCTTTGAGTACTCCCATGGGCTGATTAAGCTCATGGGTGATGAAACCCACCATTTCCAGATAATGCCGGTTCAGCTCCTGGAGTTTGTTATTCAATACGTAAAGTTCTTCCATCGTGTCCTTCAAGGTGCGGATCATACGGTTGAAGGAAAAAGCCAGGTGACCGACCTCGTCCTTGGACTGGATGGAAACTTCGTGGGAGAAATCCCCACCAGCAATCACTTCTGTAGCCTTCACCAACTCCCCGATCGGCCGGGTAATGGAGCGAGTGATGAAAAAAGCCAGAAACAGGACCAGCACCAGTCCGAGAAAAGCCACACCGAAAAAACTGTAAATCACATTTTTACGCAGGTCCGTATAAGGCTCTTCCAGGGTTCCCACGTAAAGGATGCCGATGATTTCTCCCTTGACGTTGCGTATGGGCTCGTAAGCAGCGATATACCATTCACTCACCACAAACGCCCGGTCAATCCAGGCCCGGCCGTTCTCCAGGACCTGATCATAAACATCCCTGGCGATACGCGTACCAATCGCCCTGAGCCCGCTTTTATCCTTGACGTTGGTTGAAATGCGCAAGTCCCATTGGAAGATGGTCGCCGTCCCCGTGTCTTTTCCTTTATAACGCTCTCCCTTGAAAACGATGTCTTTGATCTTATCAACAATTTCGTAGTTGCGGTTTAAAAGGTTCCCGCCATACAAAACGCCCAGAATATTATTATTAATGTCCAGGATGGGAACAGCCGCTTTTAACATCATCCCCGAAGTCTCCCGGGTGTCTGGCCGTTCTTTGGCCTTCGGGGTCGGAACGAATTCCATGTAGACCTGGCGTACTAACTCCGGCCCTTCTTTGGCCAGTTCCTCCTGCGGGACGATCTCGGTGGCAGCGACGATTTCTTTCTTCAGGGCTCTCCTGACCATTTCATCGTTGCCCTGAAAATCCCCTGCCTGGTAAGGGGTACGGGTCCGGGTAAGAACTACTCCCTTTTTGTCCGTTAGGGTGAGGAAATCCAACCCGTAATCGATGCGCACCCTTTCCAGTTCCTGGCGGAGAACTTCCACCTGTCCTCCAGTTACAGCACGCATGATTAAATCTCTTTTGGCAGTAAGATGGAGAACATCCTGAATCCTTCTGAGCTTCTCCTGGTAAACCATCCAGGCCGAATCCAGATCATGGCGGACCTTTTTCTGCGCCTCGGCCATGATGGTGTTCCCCACCATGCGGGTTCCGATGATCGTGGAAGCAAGTCCCCCTGCTAACACGACCAGCAAGAAGCTGAAAATCAGCTTAGAACCCAAAGATCGGAAGGGTAACCTTTCTGGAATTTTGAGCCTTGCCCACATCGAACTCTCCTCGCTTCACCCAGTTCCTTGTGGGGTAGGCCGGGGCGATCCGCGTTGCCGCTGCGGAGGGGAAAAGATCACAATTTGGCCGCTTCTAAAACGGCAGGCACTTTGCTCTCCCATCCGATGGGCATAATGTGCACTCCCTGGCACAGGCCCTTCAGCTCCTTGATCAAGTCGGCCGCGATCTCAATACTGGTTTTCACCCGGTCTTCTGCCTTGGACATTTTTTGGATGAGGGGCTCGGGAACGAAAACTCCAGCCACGTTTTTGTTCATGAACCGGGCCATACCGGCAGATTTCAGCAAAATGATCCCGGCTAAAACCGGAACCCGGAAAGGCGCCACCCGTTTCATAAATTTCTCGAAGGCTCCCACGTCATAGACCGCCTGGGTCTGGAAAAAGGAAGCTCCGGCTTTAATCTTTTTTTCCATTTTGAAAATCTGGGCCTCCACCGGATTTCCCCCGGGGTTGACTACGGCTCCGGCAAAAAACTTCGGTGCCCCGCTCAAAGGATTGCCCACCATGTCCGTGCCTGTTTCCAGAGTTTTGATTACGCTCAGGAGGCTCACCGAGTCCAGGTCAAATACCGGCTTGGCCTGGGGATGATCCCCCAGAGAGGCATAATCCCCGGTTAACGCCAGTACGTTTTTGATGCCCAGGACGGAAGCGCTGAGCAAATCCGCTTGCAGGGCCAATCGATTCCGGTCCCGGCAGGTCATCTGAAAGATAGGCTCTAGCCCTTTCTCTTGCAGAAGATGACAGACCGCCAGAGAACCCAAGCGCATGACGGAACTCTGTAAATCGGTTACGTTGATTGCATCCACCCGCCCCCGCAGCAAATCGGCATCGGCCAGCATTTCTTGGATGTGGATTCCTTTGGGAGGGCCAATTTCTGAAGTTACCACGAATTTCTTAGAGGCCAAGCTCTCTTGTAAACCCATGCTCTCCCTCCTCCTTTATTTTCCCTGCTCCAGGGCCCATCGCTCAGAGAGCCGCAGGCCCTTCGGGGGCATCATTTTGCTGTGGTCTTTGGGCTCATAAATTTGGCGGAGCTTTTCCAATTGTCCCAGCTTTTCTAGCCTTTCGTAGATCAGCCGCCAGCCGCATTCCATTTCCTGGTCCACCTCGCATTTTCCTTCTTTGGTGGTCCCCCCGCAAGCCCCGTTCAGCAAAGATTTTGAACAAGCCGTCAAGGGGCAGATGCCACCCGTCAAGTCCAGGACGCAGTCGCCACATTCCTGGCAACGTTCAGAGCCCTGCCACTCTCCGCGCATCCCCCCCAGCGGAAGGGTATTGCAAGCGGGGTGCGTTACTTTGTTACTCACGGCCGCCACCGCCTGAACCCCTACGCCACAGGTCATGGCCAGGATGGAATCCGCTGCCTTGACCTCTTTGGCCTTGCCGCGGAAGCGAGATTGCACCAGAGCCTTTTGGCAAAGCAAATCTACTACGCTAAACCCCGTGACTTTTTTCCCGGCCTTTTCCAAGGCTTCCTTCATCTCCAGTACCTGCGGTTTCCCTCCGGTACCACTAGCCTCGGCGCAACCATTACACCCCAAAATAAAAATGTTTTTTTCCCCGTCCAAAAAACGTAAAATTTCTTCCAATGGCTTTTGTTGCGAAAGTAACATGGGCTCTCCTCCTTTCCGGCCCTAATAAATGCGGAATCGCCCCAATTCATTTCCCTTGGGGGTGATCAGATGAACAGCGCAGGCGATGCAGGGATCGAAGGCGCGAACGATGCGGACGATCTCGAAGGGATTCGCCTCATCCTTCACTCGGGTCCCCGTTAACGCCTGTTCGATGGCCCCGGGGGTTCCGGAATCATCCCGGGGGGAAGCATTCCAAGTGGTTGGCACCACGCACTGATAGTTGGCTATCTTTTTCTCCTTGATTTCAATCCAATGGCCCAAGGCTCCTCGGGCAGCGTCAATGATCCCAACCCCCTGGGCTTCTTCGGGAAGTTCATAAGGGACGAATGTCGGCTCTCCGGGCTTTAACTGCAGCAGCCATTCCCCCATGGCATCGGCAACATATTTGGCAGCCAAGGCCCGGGCGGCATGTCGTCCCAGGACCGAAAAGAGAGCGGCAGGTGTGGCCTTAAAATGGGCCAACGTAGAATCGACCAGAGATTTTACCTTGGGATTTCCGCTCGCATAAGTGGTCACCATTTGGGCCAAGGGACCCACTTCGTATACCCGTCCACCGTAGCGGGGCGCTTTCAGCCATGAATAGGCCCCACTTTTTTCATCCGCCGGAACTGTTTTTCCTGTGGAAGGGTGCAGCTTCGAAGTATTGCTTTCGTACCAGGAATGGCGCACTTCTTCCGTAATTTTGCTCAGATCCAGGGGTTGAAGTTTCAAGTCAGCGGAGATCGTTCCTTGCTGGAAAAGGCGTTGGCGCCGCGTATAATCGGGATTTTTCCCCTCAAGGTCGTAAGCCCCGTAAGCCAGAAGGTTTTGGCAACCGGCGCCGATTTGGAAGTAGTCGGAATAAACCCCGGCCACCGCCAGCACATCCGGAAGATAGACATTATCCACGAAGGATCGCAGTTCATTCAAACGCCAGAGAATGGAAGCGATCTTATCCACGGTGGGAACTTCAGCCATTCCTCCGGGAACAATGGACGCCGTATGGGGGATCCTCCCGGTGAGCATGGCTACGGCTTCATGTCCTTTGCGGCGGATTTCCAGAGCTTTTACGTAATGGCTAACAGCAGCTCGATCCACATCGTCCGGCAGCCGATAATCCCCTTCATACCGCGGGACAAAAGGTCCCAATTCCCCCCGGCCAATAAAAGCCTTAATGGAATTTAAATCCGCATCGCTCCCCTCATATTTGGCCACTTTGGTTACATCCACGTAATCTAAGGCCGCTAAGTGGTAAAAATGGAGGATATGATCCTGAACCACATGCAGCCCCGCCGCCAGGTTTCTCATAATGCGACCGTTGTCCGGAATCTTGTCCGCCAGTCCGAAGGCACTGTCCAAATTAAAGGTGGAGGCCATGGCATGACAGACGTTACACACGCCGCAAATACGCTGGGTGATGATTTGCGCATCCCGGGGATCTCGGCCTCGCAGGATGATCTCAAAACCCCGGAAAAGCATGCCAGAGCTGCGGGCTTCCTTTATGATTCCGTTCTCCACCAGACATTCGATCTTCAGATGCCCTTCTATCCGGGTAATGGGGACGATAACAATTTTTCCCATGTCGCTTCTCCTTATAATTTATTGGGGGCAGTTTCGATCTCGATGGTCTTCACATAGAGAGGAGAGACGAGATCCGGAAATTCGGGTTGCGTACATCCATGGCATCCTCCACCAGATCCTACGCACCAGTTCACCCCCGTATTCCAGAGACGCGTAGGACAATCGGCGTAGGTAATCGGCCCCTTACATCCCAATTCGTAAAGGCAACCTGGATCGCCGTGCTTTTTGGCAAATTTCCCCTCGTCAAAGTAAGCACGCCGCTGGCAATTTTCATGGATGAGCTTGCCGTAAAAGGTTAAGGGGCGGCCGAAATCGTCCAACTGATCGGCAGAAGGAAGGCCGCTGAGAAGGAGGCTGGCCACCGTTCCCACGAACCAGTCTGGGTGGGGAGGACATCCCGCAACGTTGATTACGGGGGTCTTGATCCCTTTACTTTCCAGCAGCTCTTTTAATCCCTGGCAACCCGTCGGGTTCGGGGCCGCGGCCGGGATTCCCCCAAAAGTTGCGCACGTGCCTACGGCCATCACGGCCAGGGCATCTCGGCTAAATTCAATCACCCGCTCCACCATGGAGACCGGTTGGTGGTTTCTCTCTCCGATGGAACCATAAACCCCATTCTTGGCAGTGGGAATGGACCCATCAACGATCAACAGGTATCCCCCTTTTACTTTTTTAACCGTTTCCTCGGCGATGGCTATCGCCAAGTCTCCAGCCCCGGCCATGACCGTGGCATTGAAGCGCAGGTTTACGTGTTTTCCGGGAATTACCTCATCGATCAGTACGTTCTTGATGGTCGGACTTACGGAGTTCAGGATGGAGATCAAACAACCCGTGCAGGTGGCACATTGCAACCAAATGACCGGGTATTCTATTGTCTTCGAGTCCAACGTCCCCTCCTTTCTATGCTCTCGGCAACCTAATGGGATGGCTTCGTGTCTATAAAGACCTTTTACGATATCATCAAATTGACTGGCAATGCGACCTTCTTATCCTAACCCTTTGCCTGCCTTGTTTACTATGAGATGTATCATCATCCTTTTCATTTTTTAATCTCGGCGGCTACTTTGGCTGCTTTTATCGTGTTCAGCATTAGCATGGTAATCGTCATCGGGCCCACTCCCCCGGGCACGGGGGTAATGGCACTTGCTTTTTCTTTCACCGCTTCGAAGTCGACGTCCCCGCAGAGGATGGCTTTCCCTTCTTTGGTCATCCCTACACGGTTTACGCCGACGTCGATGACCACAGCTCCTTCTTTCACCATGTCGGCAGTCACGGCCTTGGGCTTACCCGCAGCCACGATCAGAATGTCCGCACGCCGGGTGTGCAAAGAAATATCCTTCGTCCCGGTGTGGCAGATGGTCACGGTGGCGTTAGCGCCCTTTTGTTTCTGGAGCAGCATGTTGGCAATGGGCTTGCCCACGATGTTCGACCTTCCTAAAACCACAACCTCCGCTCCATCGATCTTCACCCCGGTGCGGATGAGTAACTGTTGAATCCCCGAGGGAGTGCAGGGCAGGTAATCGGCTTCCCCGATCATTAATTTCCCCACGTTCACGGGATGGAAGGCGTCCACATCCTTTTGGGGATCGATGGCATATAGAACCCTGGTTTCATTGATATGTTTAGGTAGGGGAAGCTGCACTAGAATTCCGTGGATCTTCGGATCCTTATTATATTTATCGATCAACTCCAAAAGCTTCGCTTCAGAAATATCGACAGGCTGGTTGTCCTGAACAGAATAGAATCCCAGTTCCTTGGCAGTCTTCTGCTTTCCAGTGACATAACTTACCGATGCCGGATTCTCACCCACTAAGATCGTTACCAACCCGGGAACGAGATTGTGCTTTTCTTTCAGCAAAGAA
>JAURYC010000205.1 GCA_030654105.1 Deltaproteobacteria bacterium | reverse complement strand
GACGATGAGAAGAGCCGGCTGTGGTATGCCGAACAAACGATTCGGAACGGATGGTCCCAACCCACCCTGTGCTTGCAAATCGATGGCCGCGTCCACGAGCGCCACGGCAAGGCTCTCACCAACTTCAAGAGGCTCGGGGACGTTCGTGCAGAACGTGCATTGTCCGGGTTTGAAAATAGCCATGACAGCTAACACTGGACCGGGACGTTAACAAAAAATTATCCTTGCAAATAATATGGGAAAAGAGATGTCACATGAACGTGGAGCGTTTTAAAACCAGCTCGTCTGGACGGATATTAAAAGTGGGACAAGGCCAGTCAGCTTATTGGGCGTTTGTGCCCCATCCGCTGCCGCCGACTTTAATCTTTACCCTTTATCCACCTTTTGATAAAAGGTGCGAATAAATAAAGTCCCCTCTTTTAATTATCAGTAATCAGTGATAATATTATCACCAAAAAGCGATAATACGGAGGAAATGACGATTTGAAACAAATAGTTAGGCTATTTTACAATGAACTAAATATCTCCCTATCCATCAGAAACATCGCTCAAAAGCTTAATATTTCATACAGTTATATTTATGGCCAGGTAAATGCCTTAGCTCAAAAGGGGGTCTTGAATAAGAAGAAACAGGGCGCAGCAATTTTCTGTTCATTGAATTTCAATAGCGAATACCTCTTAAATGACTTTATTGAAATAGCCAACGCAGATTTACAAGAGTTTTTGAAAAGTCAAAAGAAATTATCAAGGCCTATTCGAGAGCTAATGGATCGGCTCCCTGAACGTTCCCATTTCAATCTACTTTCCATTATCCTCTTTGGCTCTTATGCCAAAGGTAAAGCAGCCCCTAAAAGCGATTTGGATCTTTTTTTTATTGTGTCTTTCAAGGACCAATACCAAGAAATGATCGAATCAGAAACCCTCTCTCTTTCAAGGAGGTATGGGATAAATATTAATCCTGTTGTGGCAGAGCCAATGGAGTTTGTAAGAATGGTTAAAGAGAAAGAAACCAACCTTGCCCATGAAATTATCCGAGATAAAATTATCCTATGTGGGCGTGAGAAGTTTTGGGAGCTTATTTTCGCCGGGCTAAAATGAGAGAAAAACTTCTTAAATTAAAAATTGACGGGTATGTCCAAAGTAAGGAGCTCTATGAAGACAAAAACTTTGTCATCTTAGTTCCATTATATTTGGATAAATCCAGGCACAATCTTGAAACAGCAGACCTGCTTTTAAAACTCTCTGACGATAGAGAATCAAAAAAGGCATTGAGGCTAAGAGAAGATTACAATGCCTACGATTGGGTGATCAGCGCCAGCTACTATGCAATGTTTCATGCCGCCACCGCCGCATTAGGTAGTTTAGGGCTGAGGGCCAGGAACCATGACTGTCTGATTGAATCAATGGAATATCACTTTGTCCATAAGAAAAAGGTATTGGAAACTGAGCTGATCGATAAAATTGCTCGGCTGAAATCGTTGGAGGAAAAATATATCAACCAAATGTGGCATACAAAATCCAGGCGTAATACAGCCCATTACAAAGCCGAAGCGAGCATCTCCCGCTCCGACGCCCAAAGAAGCCTCAAAGATGCTCACGGGTTTGTGGAAAGGATAACGAATTTGATTGACGAATTGCGAGAACCAGGTGGGGGAATTTAAGAAAATTGGGGACGCAAAAATAGGGGCGGTGCACTCGTTCGTTCCGAAAATTAAACAATGCTATCAATCGACCGGAAGAGTTATGGTTATATGCATCGCTTCCTTGTAGTAATTGAAAAGGCCAACGATAATTATTCAGGGCCAGAGGTAATAGAGAAACTGGACTCGATTGTGAAAGTCGCCCAAGACGCGCGGCCCTTGGAGGCTTGAAAGAAGGGTAGGATATGGGGTACTTCAAAACTAACCCAGCGGGCAACATCGTCCAAGGCTGATGTGTGTGACCGCCGGTTTGTCGCGCAAGAGATCTTTGCCATTCTTGGTGAGGGTGAACAATGAAAGATAAGTATCAATCGGCTTTGGTTATGATACTTTTGGGAGCCAAAGTATCATTACGACCCCCGAAATGTAACTTAAGTATCATTGTGGATATTTAAGCTCCTCAAAATACATCTATGAACCAAACTCGTCCACGGCCCGCTTAGTATCCAATTTTGATGTACGAGTTAGGAGGAAATCTTTATTCTTTACAATTCCGACGGAGGGGAAGCGGAGGTTCAAAAACAACTTGTCGAATGGAATGCTGTGGTTTTTTAAAAGTGGAAACGATGGTTAAAGTTAAAGATAACCTTTTTCTTTCAGATAAGCCATAATCTCATCGGACAATTCCCCAACCTCTTTACGCAACTCAACAAAGTCCTCTTTAGAAAAAATGTAGGCGGGATTGTAGTCAGCCTCTTCCCTGTACTTCATCATTTTGGAAAAGACATGAGAGGCCTTGGCTTCAAAGCGGCCTTCCTTTACGAAATGAAGACTAAAAAGTCTCAGAGCCCCTTCGTGGCTTTTGGGCTCAAGCCCTTTAATTAGAAGGAGAGCCCTGATGCTGTAGAGAAGAGAATAATAGAGTCTGGAAACCGCTCCCTTGAAAAAACTATTTTTAAAGAGCAAATCTGCCTCTAATAAAGTTTTTGCCGCTCCTTCCAGTTCAGCTTTTATATTTTCCTTTTTATTTTCCTCCGTCATAACGGGATTCCTTCCGTCTCTATATCCATGGCGATTCTTCTTTCCCTATTCTTAAGGGAGGCAAAATCATCTTCGGAAAGCACCAGGGTTGAGAGGGGTGTTAAATATTTGAGTTCCACATCAGCAACTCTATCAAGAATCTGATTCTTAAGCTCTCGGGTCAGGTCTTTCACAATGACGGCAATATCAATGTCCGATTCGTGGTCATAATTTCCCCTCGCCCTTGACCCGTAGAGGATTAGTTTGATTCGATCGCCTAAGAAATCCTTTAAAGAATCTTTCAGCTCTTTTAAGGCCCTACTTTCATCACGGGAGAAATTATAAAGCTCCACTTTTACACCCTTTTTATGTAGCTCCCCCCCTGAGGATTGGATTTGTAGCTATTTTATCATTAAAATTGGGGAATAGGATAAGAATAATGAAAACGCCCCGCTGATGATATTCAGAAAATTCTGGGGCTCATCCGGGGCCGATAATATCTCCATAGAAATCATAGGCAGTTGCTTCGGTAATCACGGCTTCGACGATCTCTCCAGGACGGGACCTACCCCGGCGCAAGAAGGTAACCCCATCAACTTCCGGGGCTTGCCCCTGAGTTCTCCCCTCCCATAAAAGCCCGGAGGATTTTCCCGGGCGCTCAATTAGAACCGGGATGCGGGTTCCCACCTTTTCCTTCTGCCGGCGAAGAGAAATCTGTCTTTGCAGGCGCATGATTTGATGGTACCGCTGCTCCTTGACCCTTGCGGAGACATGACCCTTTAAGGTTGCAGCCGCCGTGCCCTCTTCCTTCGAATAGCGAAAGACTCCCAAGTGTTCGAAATGAGCCTCTTTAACCAAGTCAAAGAGCCTGCGGAATCTCTTTTCTGTTTCCCCTGGGAAGCCTACCATCAAAGAGGTACGCAGGGTGATTCCGGGAATTTCTTCCCGGAGTCGGGCGATCAATTCACGCACCTGGCTGCTGGAAACAGGCCTGTTCATGGCTCTTAAAAGGTGATCATCGATATGTTGCAGGGGAAGGTCTAGATATTTGCAAATCTTCTCTTCTTCCCGAATAAGGCGGATCAACTCCGGAGTAACGTGCCCGGGATGAGCATAGAGGAGGCGAATCCATTTTAGCCCTTTGACCTTCACCAGGCCCTGTAACAGGCGGGTCAGGTCAGTCCCATCTTGAAGGTCCCGCCCATAAGCAGTGACATCCTGAGCGATGAGATTGACTTCCTTCACCCCCCGGGAAACCGATTGCTGGGCTTCCTGAAGGACGGAAGAAATCTTCCGGCTGCGCAGCTTTCCCCGGATCCGAGGAATGACGCAGTAGGAACAGTGGTTGGAGCACCCTTCGGCTATCTTTATGTAAACACTGCCAGGGCTGGAGGTAAACAGGCGAGGGGTCCGGTGATCATACAGGTTGGTGGGGCGAGCAATGAACTGCTTTCGGCGAAGTTCGCCCTGGGCGGATTTTTGCAAAAGGTCAGCAATCCGATCCCATTCACCCGTCCCCAGGAATAGATCGACCTCAGGGAGTTCCTGAAGCAACTCAGATCCGTAGCGCTGGGGAAGACAACCCGTAACCACTAGCCGGTGGCATTTCCCCTTTTCTTTGGCTGCGGCCATGTCCAGGATCGTGGCGATGGATTCTTCTTTGGCCTCGCGGATGAAACTGCAGGTGTTGATGATGACTACATCGGCTTCGTCCTTGGTAGAAGGAATCCAGCCTTTCTCCTGAAGAAGGCCGAGCATAACTTCACTGTCCACCAGATTTTTGGGGCATCCTAAGCTGATCATGCGCACAGTTTTTGGGGATTGGTTCACGGCAGGATTATTTTCCAATTACGCCGGCAGGTGCCGCCCCTGGCAAGGTGAATACCTCTACATCTTTAGGAGGCGCAAAATTGAAAAGGGAGTCCGACAGATTGTTGTTAAATTTAATCTTGGAAAAATTGATCTGGGTTGTATTGCCCATGACATCCTGGATTTTGGCCTGCAGAATCTTAAAAGAATCCCGCTCGACAACCAAAAAGAGCTTTTCCAGGCTCCCCTGAGCTTCCATGGGAGTCAACTCCAGGAAGTAGTCTGAGGCGGAAGAAGGCTCTTGGGCCCATCGCGCCTGGAAATCCCTTTTGAGGTTGCCGATTCCAGCCAGGAAGGTTGAGGGTGCTTTGGACTGGAAGGCCTGGGTCATTTTGGACACGACCACCTGTTTGTCTTCTGGCCGGTAGGTCCAGAGCGTTTTTCCGTCGGAGATGATTTCCTGCTTGGTAGGCATGCGGTAGATCCAGCGCATTTTACCGGGCTTTTTAAAATAGACCAATCCCTCTGCGTGTTGCTTTTTTCCCAAACTTTTAATCAGAGATTCCTGGGCGAAATTGGCTTTATAGTCGGCGTGAATCTCGTATTGTTCTTGAACTTTGGCCACAACTTCCTCCAGGGGAATGGTTTGCCCGTTGCCGGGTGAAGGCCAGAGCCCGACCAGCGGAAGGAGGAAAAGGTAAAGAAGAATTTTAAAGGGCATCACTTTCTCCGATTTAAAAATCCATTTCTTTTAACCACAGAGAACGCTGAGTTAATTGAAAAATGAAAAACGCTATGCACATAGCGCTAAGCGGGTCTTACTATGGTCTGCGGTTAACGACTACAATTTCTTTATATACACTTCCCGCGGTTTGCTGCCGTCTGCCGGACCCACGACTCCTTCCTTTTCCATCCTCTCGATCATCCGCGCTGCCCGGTTATAACCCACCCGCAAACGCCTCTGGAGCATCGAGATCGAGGCCTGCCTTAACTCGGCCACAACGGCCACGGCCTGGTCATACATTTCATCGTAGCCGTCAGCATCGGCCTCCGGGGTCTCCTCCTTCGCTTTCAGGATGGTGTGATCGTAAACCGGCTTCCCTTGGTTTTTCCAGAATTCGACAACCCTCAGGATCTCGAACTCAGAGACATAGGCGCCGTGAACCCGAAACAGGCGGGAGGTCCCGGGAGGCAGGAAAAGCATATCGCCAGAACCCAGGAGGTGTTCGGCCCCATTGGCATCCAGGATGGTCCGCGAATCGGTCTTGGAGGAAACCTGGAAAGAGATTCTTGTGGGGAAGTTGGCTTTGATCACGCCGGTGAGCACATCCACGGATGGCCGCTGCGTGGCCAGGAGCAAATGGATGCCCGCGGCCCGGGCCATCTGGGCCAGGCGGGTCAGGGAAGCCTCCACATCCCGCGCCGAAACCATCATTAAGTCCGCCAATTCATCGATGACTATGACGATGTACGGTAAGGGCGATAAATTGTCTCCGGTGCGGTCCTCGAGGCCTTCTGTCTCTTTAAGCAAAGTCCCGCCTTTGCGCCGGGCATCCTTCAATTCCTTATCCACTTTCTGGTTATAGCGTTCGATGTTCCGTACGCCTTTCTCAGCCATCAACCGGTAACGGATCTCCATCTCCTCCGTGGCCCACCGCAAAACCAGGGCTGCGGCCTTCGGGTCATATACCACGGAATGGAGAAGGTGAGGGATCCCATCATAGACCGAGAGTTCCAGACGTTTGGGGTCGATCATCAGGAGTTTCACTTCTTCCGGGCTCGCCTTGTAAAGAAGGCTGCAAACCATGGAGTTCAGGGAGACACTTTTGCCCGCTCCCGTGGCACCGGCGACTAAGAGATGGGGCATCTTCGCCAGGTTGGTCACGAAAGGATTGCCGAAAATGTCCTTGCCCAGAGCCAGGGTGAGTTTCGATTCCGCCTGGGAGAACTCCTCACAGGAGAGGATGTCCTTCAGGTAAACGGGTTCGCGGATGGAATTGGGGATTTCAATGCCCACGGCGGCCTTCCCCGGAATGGGAGCGACAATACGCACGCTGATGGCCCGCAGGGCCAGAGCTAAATCATCACTGAGGCCGACGATCTTGTTGATTTTCACCCCCGGAGCCGGCTCATACTCATACATGGTGATCACCGGCCCTGGACGAACTTCTACCACTTTTCCTTCCACGCCAAAATCTTGCAGGCGCTTCTCCAGGATCTTGGCGTTGGCCAACAGGCTCTCTTTATCAACCTTAATTTCCTTCTGCTCAGAGCTCTCCAGCAAGGAGAGGGGCGGGAGCACATAAGAACCCCGGGAATCCAAGAAGGTGAAATGTTCCTGTTTTTCCCGCACGACCGGGACGGATTCCGCTCCAATCCCTTCTTTTTCCCCGGCCCCTTCTTTTTTAATGATTAAAGGAGGAGCGGTTTCTTTTTCTTTCCTAAGTTCTTTCGCTTGTTTTCCTTTGGTACTCAAGGCGCGTTTCCATAGCCTCTGCCCCTGGTTCAGGAGCGTCAAAAAGAAGTGGCTTATGGCCTTGATCATTTCTGCCCAGGAGAGTTTGGTCAGAACCGTAATGGATATAACCAGCACCACCGCAAAAAGGATTAAGGCCCCGCTGATATTCAGATACTTCTCGGTGATCCGGGCGAAGAAATAGCCTAATGCCCCCCCGCTGTCGATCTTCGCTCCCCAAATATTCATCTTTCCTAAGCCGAGAGAAAGCAACCCGCTGCCTGTAATAAAGAGTCCGGCCAAAGAAGCTGTCTTGGCGGGCGGGAAGGACATTTCCGAGAAAAGAAAGAGTTTCAGGGAAAAAAGAATAAAGAAAAGCGGCCATAGAAATGCGGTTAAACCGAAAGTCTGGAGGAAGATATCGGCAAGGTGAGCCCCGACGAAGCCGGCAAGGTTGGTGGCTTTCTGTGGCTCCGAGAACTGATGGTTGAAAGAAGGGTCGTCAGGGTTGAAGGAAAATAAGCTAATAGCCAGGAGGACGGCAAAGGCCACCAGGATAATCCCAAGGATTTCCCTTTTTAAACTGGACCTTTCGGAGCGGGATATTCTGCCCATTTTTAATAATGATAATAGAGAAATAGGCGAATGTCAAAGGAAAACAAAGGCACAAGGCAAGAGGCAATAGGCCAGAGGCAATAGGTAAAAGGCAAAGAAAATTAACCCATCGCCTATAACCTATTGCCTATCGCCTTTTAGTTTTTCAGATTTTGCATAATTATTTCCCGCACCTTTTCCATTAAGGGGCGGGCTTCGCGCAGCGAAAGGTTGCGGGTTGGGATGGGCTTGCCAAGGTTCAACTCCATTAAGCCGGGCCAGAAACACCAGCCGGTTCGGGGAAGCATATGATAGGTTCCAGAAATGGAGACTGGAACAATCTGAGCCTTGGACTGCAGGGCCAGGAGAAAAGCCCCACCTTTGAAGTCTTTCACCTGGCCGTCGGGCGTGCGCGTCCCTTCAGGAAAGACGACGATCGAAATCCCCTTCTTCAGCAGAGCGACTGCTTTCTTCAAGCTCTTCAGGGCTGATTTGGCATTGTTCCTGTCAATCAGGATGTGGCCGGAGGAGGACAGGAACCATCCAAGAACCGGAAACCAGGAGAGAGATTTTTTGGCGATGAACCGTACTGGAAATGGAAAAGCGGAAATGATTCCGGGGATGTCCAGAATACTGGCATGGTTGGATATCAGGATGTAGGCCTGCTCCTTTTTTAGGTATTCCAAGCCCTGCGGGCGCAGGCGGATGCCGTTGGTATGCAGCAGCCAGTTGACCCACGTTCGCTGAAAAATGGAGGGCCATCGCCCGGATGGATCCAACAGGCAACTGACGATAGCCGGTGGGGCCAAAATGGCTGTGTAAACCGTTGCGGAAAAAATTAAGAATA
This sequence comes from Deltaproteobacteria bacterium, assembly GCA_030654105.1. Taxonomy (NCBI): domain Bacteria; kingdom Pseudomonadati; phylum Myxococcota; class Myxococcia; species Deltaproteobacteria bacterium. The sequence goes on along the minus strand of JAURYC010000205.1, from coordinate 945 downwards.
AAGCCCGAAGAAAAGCAAAAAACTGAAAAGAAATTTTTGCACCCATGAAGGAAAGGTGGAGGTTGAAGGAATGAGAGGGGCTGGATGTGGCCTATCGCCAACTATCCAGCCCCCCATAGTTCTATGGGTTAAATCTCTAACTTATTTCTTGAACGACATGTCAAAAACTACCAGGCGCTCGTCTGTGCGGGCTTTCCAGTTCACCCGTTCATTCACCCCGTAAATGTCGATCTGCTGATAAGTCCAGGCCCAGGGGACTTCCTCTTTGATCAGCTTGGCGGCATCGGAATAAATCTGCTGGCGCTTTTTCTGATCCATTGTGGAAATTCCCTGATCGATTAAGGTATCGAGCTGGGGAAAGGAAACATTGCAGAGCAATTTCCCTGTGCGCATTAGGGGAGAAATTGTGAAATCAGCATCAAAGCTGGTGTTTCCCCAACCCAAGAGATAAGCCGGGGAAGCGTTATGGCTATACATCATGTTCATGTAGGTTCCCCATTCATAAGTTTTGACAGTGGCGTTGATGCCGATCTTCCGCAGGTCTCCGGCTGTCGCTTCAGCCATTTCCTTATCGTTCAAGTACCGTCCGCTTGGGGAATGCAGGACAAAATCAAACCCTTTGGCATAACCGGCCTCGGCCAACAGCTTCTTGGCTTTTTCCGGATTGTATTCATAAGGTTTGATCGCTGGGTCGTAGCCGAAATGTTTATCAGTAAATGGAGATCCCAATTGGATGCCGTTTCCTTCGAGGACCTTTTTAATATTGGTCTTCAGGTCAATTCCCATGGCGATGGCCTGCCGCACTCTTTTGTCGGCCACGGGTCCTCCCTTGGTTGTATCAAAGGCTATGAAGATAACCCGCACGCTGGGCACCTTGGAAACAAAGGAGCGCCCCTTCCAATCCATCAATTTCATGAGATGGGGGGGAATATTGGTGATGATATC
>JAURYC010000204.1 GCA_030654105.1 Deltaproteobacteria bacterium | reverse complement strand
TGGGCCAGACGGTCGAATCGCGAAAGCCCTTCTTTCTCGGCTCTCTGAGCGGCGGCTTGCGGAGCGGGAAAAAAGAAGCCGGGAATCAGGACGAGAAAAAAGGTTAAAAAGATCGGAAAAAAAGAGGGGAAGAACTTTGGTCCTTCCCCTGGAGGTATTCTTTTCATAAAATTGGGAGCTTTACAATCTCAGCCCATGAAATGACCTTTAAAAATTTTCCTTTTAAGGCGAAAGGAACCTCATTCCTTCATCAACCGTAAAGATTGCTCCACACTTCGGGCATTTCACTTTTTGCTCTTTGGTTACATAGCTGGCGCAACCAAAGGTAAATGCCGCTAAGACCGCTAATGTCAAGACCATACTCATCAGCTTCTTCACTCCCCTTCCCCTCCTTTCTTTGGGCATATATCTTTCTATATTACAAAATGGGCAACGAAGAACTTTCCCTTCGACAGAAGGTTCTTGAAGAAAAAAAACCAAAGATAGACCCAACGGCCCTCTTTATTATTACAAAATAAGCTAACAAAAGTTGTTTTTTTAGTCAAGGGAAAAATTTGATTAAAAATAGGTTTCCTCCCGGCTGAAGGATGGCGGCTTAGATAACCGGAGAATCCCCGGAAAAGGCTTGCCGGTCGTGGCCTCCTGTGTTATAAAAAAAATAATGTGTCCAACATCAATGGTGGGTATGAAGGAAGGACAAGGAAAAGGAATGGGGCAGATGGTGAAATGGTGGATCGTCCTTTTTTGCGCCCTCTTCTTTTGGATGCAAGGTTCTGAAGGGAAGTTCACTCGCAGCTGGGCCTCGCCAAGTATTTTTCATACCTATGTGGGGCAAATAGGTGCTCCGGATTTTTCCCTGGAAGATCTCCAAGGGAAAATGGTGAACATACGGGATTATCGGGGTCAGGTCGTCCTTCTCAACTTCTGGGCCACTTGGTGACCGAATTGCCGGAAGGAGGCTCCTTCTCTTCATTCGCTATATAACCAGTACCGCTCCCAGGGTTTTGGGTTATTCCGTATCGACACCAAGGAAAGCCGGGAGACCATTCTGAAGTTTTTGGAGAAGAAACCTTCGCAATTTTCCATCCTCTTGGATAAAAAGGGGAAAGTTGGGCGCCTTTTTGGTGTCTGGGCTCATCCGACAACCTACCTCATTGACCGTCAAGGGATTGTACGTTGTCGCTCCGTGGGGGCCGTGGATTGGACCGATGCAGAGGCCAAGGGAATCATTGAGCAGCTACTCCATGAAAGATGAGGCATGAGGATAAGAAATTTATTCGTCCTTTTTGGGATTTTGGCCTGGGGGGCCATCCATGGCTGTGCTACCACTCCGCCTCCAGGGAATTTACGCTTGATTATCCTGCAAGAGGTAAACCTGGAAGCAGTCTTCGAGGAAAATGAAGGACTGGAGGTGACCCGGGAGAATGCCAAGGAGCTTCGTGATTTCTACCGTGGAGGTGTGCAGCAGAAGGCGAAAGCAGAAAAAGAATTTCAGGAAAAGGGTTACCCGGTGGCGATGAAATTATATTTTTCTTCCAATGAGCTTTTTTCCACTCTTCTGGAGTATATAGACAGTGATTCAGCCGAATACAACCTCTTCAAAGGGACCAGCATCCTTTTCTTCCCCAACCTGCTTGTGGCCGACAACCACTTAAAAATGGGGCGAATCCACGATGCCATGGGGCGCAAGAGAACGGCGTACCGCAATTGGAAGCGGGCCCTGTCTTTGGTCAGGCGTTCCTTGGAATCAGAACGTACCGAGTGGGGTTTGGCCCTCCAACAGGAGCTCCTCCTGCTGTTGGCCCCGAAAAAAGATTGAGGCAGTGAGCTCTCTGCTTGGACCAGCTGCTTTTTTTAAAGCACGCGGAGAATCTTCAGCAAATTCGTTGTCCCCTTCTTATAAATCGGGGCTCCCATCAAGAGTACAATGGTATCCCCGCGCTTCACCAACTTTCCCTGGAGAAGAGTTTTTTCCACCTCATCGATAAGACGGTCCGTACTGACGATAGGCCGCATTATTTTGGGGAACACCCCCCAATATAAGCTCATGCGCCGGCAAACTTCCTCGTGGGGGGTGAAAGCGATGATGGGGGGCGAGGGGCGGTATTTGGAGACGAAAAGGGCAGTGGCCCCGGATTGGGTAAAAGCCACGATTACCCGGGCCTGCAAGCGTTCCGCAGCCTGAACAGCAGCTTGAGCCACTGCATCCGGGATGGAGTCTTGCTGGGGGGAGTTCAAAAGTTCAGCCTTGGAAAAGAGGGGGCACGATTCTGCTGTCGAGGCAATCTCCGCCATCATGGTCAAAGCTTTTTCTGGATATTTTCCTGCAGCCGTCTCGCCCGAGAGCATCACGGCATCGGTTCCGTCGAATATGGCGTTGGCTACGTCCGAAGCTTCCGCCCGCGTAGGCCGTGAGTGTTCGATCATGGATTCCAGCATCTCGGTAGCTGTGATGACCAAACGCCTTTGCTGGTTGGCCTGCTTGATAATTTCTTTCTGGAGAATGGGGACCTGGGCTAAGGGCATTTCCACTCCCAGGTCCCCGCGGGCCACCATTACCCCATCGGCAGCCTTCAGGATGTCGCCGAGGTTGGAAATGGCCTCAGGCCGTTCCAGTTTAGCGATCACGGGAACCTCTCTTCCCAATCGGGCCATGGCTCTTTTGATGCCCTGGATGTCCTGAGCCTGCCGGACAAAGGACATGCCCACATAATCCACTCCCAAAGAAAGGCCGAAAGCCAAATCTTTCAGATCCTTGGAAGTAAGGGAGGGCGCGGAGAGATTCGTCCCCGGGAGATTAATGCCCATACGGTCCTTCAACATGCCCCCTTCCACTACTTCGGTTATGACTTCTGTCCCCCTCACTTCCTTCACGCGCACCCGCAGGTAGCCATCACCGAGTAAAACTGGGTCACCCGGCTTTACATCTTGAGGCAGATGACGGTAAGTGGTGTACACCCGCTGGGCAGATCCAAGGGTCTGGCGGGTTGTCAGAATGAAGGTGGATCCTTTCTTGAGAAGGGTTTGCCCATTGCTAACCGTGCCAATGCGCATTTTCGGCCCTTGGAGGTCCTGGAGAATGGCCAGAGGTTTCCCTAAGCTTTCCGCCAGTTTTCTCAGGAGGAAGTAGGTTTGGCCGTGACTTTCCTGAGAGCCATGAGAAAAATTCAGGCGGGCGACGTCCATGCCCTTGAGGATCATACGCCTGAGAACCTCTCTGGATTGGCTGGCGGGGCCGATGGTACAGACAATTTTGGTTTTACGCATGATTTCTCCTTTCTCACCCTCTTAGAAAATTATCGACTTTGGGGGATAATAGTCAAGAATAAATTCGTTGCAATCACCAATCCGACATCCGAAATTTTTAGTCCGATAATTTGCTTGACTTATAGTTTTGACTCATATAGTATGCTACCGAACTTTTTATTTCTGGCAATGAATGAATGAGATGATGGGGGCAAAGAGGGCAAATCAATGAAGATGGAATACCAGGTGGGATTTCTCCTTTCCAGAGCGACTTGGGCGATGAATAATTTTGTAAACCGGATGCTGCGGGAAAGTGAGCTTACCGATATCTCCGTGGCCTATTTCGCTGTTCTCCATGCCTTATGGGAAAACGACGGCATGAGCATCAGCGACCTGGGAGAAAAAGCCCAGCTGGAGAAATCGACCATGACGAGTTTGATCGACCGGATGGAAGGGGCCGGACTCCTGCGGCGGGAGGACCACCCCACGGACCGGCGGGCTTATCGAATATGTCTTACGGCCCGGGGAAAAGAGTTGGAAAAGAAGCTGGATCGAGTGGTCAACCGAGCTTACCAACATTTGACCAGGGGAATTGCCGAAAAAGATTTGCAGAAAGCCATCGAGATCTGCAAGCAGCTTGTTCAAAACGCCGAGTGAAGAAGAGGAGGTGACGAAGAAGGTCAAAATATTTGCTCCGCGGCGGAGTGTTTTTTGGGAAACTGGAAACATCGATACACCCCGGAAGGGTTAGACGTTCCCCTTTCAGATCGGAGGAAGCATGGAAAAGAAAATCAAAAAAGTAGCAGTGCTGGGATCTGGGGTAATGGGAGCAACCATTGCTGCCCACCTGGCCAACGTGGGCATTCCTTCCCTCATGTTAGATATTGTTCCCAACAAACTGACCCCGGAGGAAGAGAAGAAAGGTTTGACCCTCAAGGACGCGGCGGTCCGGAACCGCCTGGCCGTAAATGGGAAGCAAAATTTACTCCGGATGCGTCCTGCAGCCCTGGCTGTTCCTGAATTCGCCAGCCTGATTGAAGTGGGCAACTTCGAAGACCATCTCTCTCGCCTGGCGGAGGTCGACTGGATCATCGAAGTGGTGGTGGAGAACCTGAAGATTAAACAGGAGCTTTTCAAAAAAGTGGCCGCCGAGCGCAAGCCGGGTACCATCGTAAGTTCCAACACCTCCGGGATTCCCATCAAAGACATCTGTACAGGGATGGACCTGGAGTTCAAGCAGCACTTCCTGGGCACCCATTTTTTCAACCCCCCCCGCTACATGAAACTGTTGGAGATTGTCCCGATTGCGCAGACCCTGCCGGAAGTGGTGGCGTTCATTGCTTACTTTGGGGAGCGAGTCCTGGGGAAAGGGATCGTCTATGCCAAGGATTCCCCCAACTTCATCGCCAACCGGATTGGAATCTTCGGCATGCTCTATTTGATGAAGATCATGGCCGAGGACGGCTATTCCATTGAGGAAGTGGACGCCATTACCGGTCCGCCCATGGGCCGGCCGAAGAGCGCTGCTTTCGGGACTACGGATCTGGTGGGCCTGGATACCTTTGCCCACGTGGCCAAGAATCTGTATGAGAACGCAACCAAAGATGAGATGCGGGAAGTATTCAAGATCCCCGATTTTGTCCAGAAGATGATTGAAAAGAACTGGCTCGGCAACAAGACGGGCCAGGGTTTTTACAAACGGATCAAGTCGGAGGCGGGAAAAGAGAAATTGGCGCTGGATTATAAAACCTTGGAGTATCGTCCCGCTCAGAAGGTCAAATACCCCTCCCTGGACGCGGCCAAGGCAGCTTCGAATGCGGCCGCCAAGGCCAAGGCCCTGATTTATGCCGAGGACCGGGCGGGCCAGTTGGCCTGGAAAATCACCAGCGAATCCCTCCTCTATGCGGCCCGGAGGATTCCAGAGATCGCCGATGATATTTACAATGTCGACAATGCCGTAAAGTGGGGCTTCAACTATGAAGCAGGGCCTTTCGAATCCTGGGATGCCCTCGGAGTTGAGGAATCGGTAGCCCGGATGAAGCAAGAGGGTAAAGACCTACCGCCTCTGGTGAAGAGCCTTCTGGCCGAGAAGAAAAAATCTTTTTACCAGAAGAAAGAGGGCCAGCTCTATTTCTTTGACCTGAAGACCGGGCAATATAAGAAGGTTCCGGAGAAGCCGGAGATCATCCTCCTGCCCTCCCTGAAGGAGCGCAATAAGGTCGTCAAGTCCAATGCCGGCGCCAGCCTGATCGACATGGGAGACGGCGTGGCTTGCCTGGAATTCCATACCTACATGAATGCCATCGGGCAGGAGATCATCGAGATGATCCACGAGTCTTTAAAGATCGTGGAAAAAGACTTCGTCGGCATGGTCATTGGCAACCACGCGGAAAGATTTTCCGTGGGGGCCAACCTGCTCATGCTCGTGGGTGAGATTGTGAAGTCCAACTGGGCGGGCATCGAGGCTGCGATCAAAGCTATCCAAGATGCCATGATGGCCATGAAATATTTTGAAAAACCCATCGTGGCTGCCCCCCATAACATGGCTCTGGGGGGGGGTTGCGAAGTCTGCTTATCCAGCCACCGGATCGTGGCCGCCTTGGAGACGTACATGGGCCAGGTGGAGATCGCCGTGGGGCTCCTGCCGGGAGCTGCCGGGAATAAAGAGGTATATATCCGATGCATCGAGGGCATTCCCGATGGGGTGAACGTGGACCTGCTCCCCTTCTTGCGGAAAGCCTTTGAGAACATTGCCATGGCTAAAGTCTCCACCAGCGCCGAGGAGGCCCGGAAACTGGGCTTCCTGCGTCCTACGGACAAAGTGACGGTCAATGGGGACCATCTGCTTTACGACGCCAAGCAGACCGTTTTGGCCATGGTCCAGGAAGGGTTCAAACCACCTCGGCCCAAGCTGATTCCGGTAGCGGGAGACGGCGGACGGGCGGCCATCAAGTTAATGGCCAACACCATGCGCCAGGGTGGTTTCATAACGGAACACGAAGAGTTCATAGCCGGCAAATTGGCCTACATCCTCACCGGCGGAGATGTCTTGACCGGGGCCATGATAACGGAACAGCAAATGTTAGACCTTGAGCGGGAAGCCTTTGTCAGCCTCTGCGGCGAGAAGAAGACCCAGGAGCGCATCACCCATATGCTCAAGACTAACAAGCCGCTGAGGAATTAGAAGGAGGAGACCATGAGAGAAGCTGTTATCGTTTCTGCAGTTCGAACCGCTGTCGGCCGTGCTCCCCGGGGAAGCTTGCGCAATACCCGCCCGGATGACATGGCAGGGTGGGTGGTGAAGGAAGCTTTGAACCGGGCCGCCGGGCTGAAACCAGAGGAAGTGGATGACGTGGTCATGGGTTGTAGTTTCCCCGAAGCGGAACAGGGGCTGAACGTCGCTCGCTTAATCTGCTACATTGCCGGCCTGCCGTACACTGTGCCAGGGCAGACCGTCAATCGCTTCTGCTCCTCCGGGCTCCAAGCCATTGCCATTGGGGCTGAACACATCATGTGCGGTTTTGCCGATGTGATCATCGCTGGGGGAGTGGAATCCATGTCCATGGTTCCCATGGGCGGGAACAAGACCGTACCCAACCTCAAGCTCATCGAGACCTATCCCGAGGGCTATACGGCCATGGGGGTCACCGCGGAAAATGTGGCTAAGAAATTTGGGATCAACCGGGAGGAGCAGGATGCCTTTGCCCTGAAAAGCCACCAGAAAGCTGCGGCGGCGATCAAGACGGGAAGGTTCAAAGATGAAATCCTGCCGATTAAAGTGAGGACCCAGGAGGTCTCCGAGGATGGGAAGGTAACTTACCGGGAATTCGTTTTTGACACCGATGAAGGGGTGCGGGCAGATACCTCCCTGGAAGCCCTGAGCAAGCTGCGCCCGGCCTTTTCCACGACGGGATCCGTAACCCCGGGCAATTCCTCTCCCTTGAACGACGGAGCTTCCGCCGTGGTGATCATGGCCAAGGAAAAAGCCAAGTCCTTAGGCCTCCAGCCTATGGCCACCTTCCGGTCTTTTGCCGCGGCCGGGGTTCCTCCGGAGATCATGGGGATCGGGCCGGTAGAGGCCATTCCCAAAGCTCTCAAATTTGCAGGGGTGAACCTGGACCAGATCGACCTCTTTGAATTGAATGAGGCCTTTGCCTCGCAGGCCTTGTATTGCTGCCGGACCCTGGGCCTGAACTTGGATAAGGTCAATGTCAACGGCGGGGCGATTGCGCTGGGCCATGCCCTGGGCAACAGTGGAGGGCGCCTGACCACTACGCTGGTGCACGAGATGAAACGTCGCCAGGCCCGCTATGGAGTCGTGTCTATGTGTATCGGCTTCGGGATGGGTGCGGCTGCGGTCTTTGAGAGAGAACCTAACTATTAAAACATTTAAAGCAAGAAAAAAGAGAATTTTTTATATTTTATTGGGAAAAAAGAAGCCGGCAAAGTTTTAAATCCGCCCCGCCAAGGTGAGGTAAAAACAAAAATACAGGGTGGAAAAAGTTTTAAACCAGGAGGCGAACCTCCCTTTCCTCATAATCCATCTTGGTTCCGAGAGAGTGAGAGCAGTACGCGCAGAGGTATTCGTATTTGTCTCCATCCGGGAGGATCAGAAGAAGGCGCTTGCGTACAGGCATAGCTTGGCGGCAGCGAGGGCAAAAAAGGGAACTGGCTTCAAACTGTTCATAGGAGGCCTGGGGCTTCTTAGGAGAGCGGGCCTGGGGGGGGTTATGCGCTTTCATGTGCTTCCTTTGGCTCCGACGATGTCAATTTCCAGATCGATGTAAAAAACTTGGGGGTAAGTTCCCATCTCGGGTTTCATGACTTGTACAGCGGAGGTGCCCAGAAGACGGGAATTTTTTTAAATTGGGATTATGGCCCAGCGCTTTTTATTCATCGATTTTTTCCCTATTTTTTATAACATGGATTTATTTTTGACGACAACCTTTTTTTGATTTCCTTGCCCCGGGTAAGTTTGGTCATGCTTTTTAACCCTTGAAAAAAAGACCACTCCCAGGACCCCGGTGGCTCTTTTTCCTTCTCTTCCACGGAGGTGTCCTTTCCCCGGTTGGCCAGGAAAGCCCTGCGGGTCCTTCCCCCCGGGCCCGGGCTTCAATCTCGAAGAGATGGAGAGCCTGGGAGAAATAAGGCTGGCGCATAAAGCGCAAAGGAAGTTTTCGCTCCGGCAGAAATTCGCGGAAGATTCTCTGGGAACCAAGCAGGTAAATGGCTGCTTCCTTGGCCTGCCGGGTGAACTGCAGCGGCCTCATTGTTTCCGTGACCCATTCCCTGACCTTTTGCTGAAAGAGAGCCTGCCCCCTACGGCCGGGTGGGAAACCATCCGGCGGGCAATAGAATCCCAGGCAGGGCAGGAGGAAGAGAGCCAGGCAAAATTCCTCCGACGGAACTTTTCCCGATGAACTAAGATCATCGATCGCGGTGATGATTTTGATAAAATATTCCTTTTGCCATGCTTCGGCAAAGGGCTGGGAGAACGAGGGGAAGAGGGAAAAGAGCATGCCGCTGGCCAGCATCATCTTCATGGATTCTTCCAGCGACCCTTCCCGAAGCTCCCTCAGAAATTCCTCCCGCACCCGGGCTGGCGAGCATAGACGGAGCTTTTCCACGTGGCCAATCAAGGACCGATAGGTTTTTTCTTCGATGGTGAAACCGGTGCGGGCGGCGTGCCGGATGACCCGGATCATACGCACCGGGTCACTTATGAATTTTTCCTCTGGATCTCCGATACAGCGGATAATTTTCCGGCGTAAATCCTCCAGCCCACCGACATAGTCGATCAGGGAAAAATCAGCAATATTGTAAAAGATTCCATTAATGGTGATATCCCGGCGGAAGGCATCTTCAGAAGGCGTACCGAAGGTGTTATCAGAATGGGGAGGGTCCTTTTCCCCTTCCTCCTCGAACTCGGAACGCCGGCGGAAGGTGGAGACTTCGATGAATTTGTTGTTCTTGAAAAAAATATGAGCCAGGCGGAATCGGCGCCCGATCAACCGGGAATTGCGGAAGAGCTCACGAATTTGTTGCGGATGGGCGTCTGTGGCCACATCAAAGTCCTTGGGGGTTTTGCCCAGCAACAAATCGCGTACGCATCCCCCAACGAGATAGGCTCGAAACCCTTGGTGGTGGAGCCGGTAGAGAATTTTCAGGGCATCCGGGTCGATGAAACTGCGGGAAAGGGGATGCTCTTGACGGGGGAGAATACGCGGGACAGGTTGTTCATCCATTACGATTGGGCTTCGTCTTACTCGAAAATGGAGCAGATTCCTACTCTGTTAAATTTTTTAACGGATCGAAAGAGGTTTGTCAAGGGATCTCTTTGAGCGCACCCATGGCAATGGTCGAGTGGGCAAAGGCCCCTCCGGCCCTCAGGGCGGCGGCTATAAAAATAGCTTCGGCGATCTCCGGGTGGGTCGCCCCCGCTTTTTTAGCGGCTTTTACGTGGGACTCGATACAATACGGGCATTGGGTTGTATGGGCCACGGCAATGGCAATAAGTTCTTTCAACTTTCTGGGAAGAGCGCTCTCTTTTTCAAAAATCTCGTTGTTGAAGTTGAGAAAAGCCTGGAACATATCCTTTTGGGCATCCATCAGATCTTTGTAATGTTTCCGGGCGTCGAGGGAGTAGAAATATTCGCTCATAGCATGCTCCTTTCTTTATTTAAAAAATGGGAGTGCTCCGATTATAACAGAATCTCTGTTGCAAGGTTATAGTTTTTCAAACCCAAACAGGAAACCCGCAGCTGGAATTTTTGAACATTCGCTTTTTGCTCACTCCCCCATTTTTTTAGAACCACTTTTGTTGTAGTCCGGGCGGGAAGAGCCCCTGGCGCCGGCAAAATCGGCCCAGAAACACCTTTATTCCGTTTCCCGCCATATCCCCTGGAAGGAATGCCGCCTCATTTGGCCAATCCCGCCTCAGGCGGGACTCCCCGCCCGGACCAGCGTACCACCTGGGATGTAAACCCAACCTTTAAATATGGAGGTGGGCGAGTTCGCTTTTTAGACTTGACATTAAAAAAATTTGAAGATAGGGATTAATTAAAGTTTTTATAAATTCCCTGGGATGAAGCGAGGTGGGATGAAGGAAAAACTCACGTCTCTTGAAGAAGCTGCCCGCTTGGTCAAAGACGGGTACCTGCTGGGGCTTACGTCCTCCTTGGAAAACGCCCCCATGGCCTTTCTGCGGGAGCTTGTGCGGCTCGGCAGTAAAAATCTGCGGGTGGCCGCTTTAACGGGAGGGAGTCTGAACGTTGATCTCCTCATCGGGGCGGGAGCCGTGGCCGAATATGAGGCCTGTCACCATTCCCTGGGAGGATATGGCCCGGCCCCTAACTTTCAGAGGGCCCTGCGAGGCGGTAGCTTAAAAATGAAGGACAACACCTGAGGGGTTATGAATTCCATGGTCCAGGCTGGATCCATGGGCGTTCCCTTTGTGGCCGTACGCGGGCTTATGGGTACGGATATTTTAAAAAATCGTCCGGACCTTCAGGTAATTACCAATCCTTTTCACCCGGAGGAAAAAGTAGTGGTTGCCCAGCCGATCCGCCCTGATGTGGCTGTTTTTCATGCCCTTAAGGCCGACCGCTGGGGCAATACCCTAACCCCAGGGTTGCGGGATGACCTGATGATGGCCCGGGCTGCCCGGCGGGTAGTGGTTACTGCCGAGGAGATAAGGGACAAAGAGCTAACGATTCGCGATGGGGTAGACAACACCTTTCTTCCCGCCATTGATGTGGACGTGGTTGTCCATGTCCCTTGGGGGGCTCATCCATGTGCCTGTGGTCTTTTATACAACTTAGATGATGCCCATTTACGGGAGTACATCGAGGCTGCGCAAGAAGAGAAAAAATTCAAAAATTATTTAGAGCGATACGTGGGGGGTGTAAAAAACCACCAAGAATACTTGCAACGGGTAGGAGTCATAAACCCACTGCGGGCGAAGAAAATAAATGTCTGATCAGGTTACAATTTGCACCCCGGAAGAGTTGATGGCGGTTATCATTTCCCGGGAGGTGCGCGACTTCGAAACCATTGGCGTGGGAGCGGCCTCACCCATTCCGGCAGCAGGATGCATTCTGGCAGAGCAGCTCCAGGCTCCCCATATCACCCTCATCATCCTGGGAAGTAAAGAATATTATCCTTTTCCCGCCGGCAGCAGCGAACTGCATTTTCTCGCGCAGAGGGGGGATTTAGATTTATTTTTTCTTAGCGGCATCCAGATGGACCGGCATGGAAACATTAACCTCCATGTCCTCGGTGACTATCACTCCCCGCAGATGAGGCTGCCGGGTGCCTACGGGTCGGCCATGCTTTATTATATGGCGCATCGGGTTATTCTTTTCCGCACCGAGCATTCCCGCAGAACCTTTGTTGAGAAGGTAGATTTCGTTACCGCGGCTGGATCGACCCCGGAGAGCGTTTATCGCGAAGGAGGTCCTACCCTGGTCGTAACTCCCAAAGCAGTATTGGGTTGGGATAGCGCGCATAAAGGGTGGGCCTTGGAGGCCGTTCACCCGGGTTCCACGGTGGAAGAGGTACAAGAGAATACGGGGTTTCCTCTGGAAATTTCAAGCTCCTTCAAGATTACCCCCCCTCCCACAGAGCGGGAACTCTCAGTCCTGAGAACCGTAGTCCGGCAAAAGCTGGAACACATCTACCCTGAATTCGCCCAGACCAAGATCCGGCCAGATTAAAATTAATCATACCAGGGCGTCAGCGAAAACGAAAAGGGGGCAGTGGAAACGGAGTCACCCTTTAACATTAACTCCGTAAGTTGTTTTATAACCAAGGTCCCCTTTTCTCTGCTTCTGCCCAGCCACCAAGATTGCGTATCAACCCACCCTGCGCCAATTGAATTATTTAAGGGCGTCCCCTTTTCACTATGCTCGCCCTTGTTACCTCATAAACTCAAATTCTGCCATAAGAAGTAGGGGTAAAAATCCTTTTTGAAGCCAGTATGTTAGGGGGGTGTTGAGGGTTTTATAAAAAAAGTCCCCAACTTTTCCCTGGTTTTTTGCGCTTGACATACAACTTCGCTTTTGCTATATTCCATTCACCCAAAAGCGAGTTCTTATCAGACAGATATCAGACTGGATCATCACCATCATCCTGGCGCTGGTGGCGATTTCGACGTTGAAGATGAGGTGATTTTTGCTGGCGAGAGAGGATTTCGGGACCACAGATTGTGATATGTCATGCAGGGTGCGCATGGCTGTATTGAGGTCTGACTGGAACTGTTGATATTCTGGAATTGCAGATTCTGATCTGCAATAATCACGAAAGGAAAGGGAGGGCAGTTTATGAAGAAATTATTGTTTGTTATGTTGTTATTGAGCACAATGTTGAGCACAATGACAGGTTGTCAACCAGCAATTATCTCGGCAGTCCTGAGAGGATCAGATCATGAGAACGCATCCATGGAGACTCGATGCGAACCCAGTGATATGAGAGATGCAAAAGAAATGAAACAAGCATTTTCTAAATATGATGGCTGGCGGATGGTGTACCTTTCAGAATATACAACTGGAAACAGATTCGGGACTGTTGGAGTCGTCTGTTTTGAACGGCAAAAAAAATAGATGTGGGGCATCTGAGAAGAAGATGCGGGGAGATCGGGTCTCAACAGCGTACATTTAGTACTCGTGTACAGCGTTGAGACTCTCTAGCTTTGCCCGTGCTGTTGAGGTAAGCATTATATGTTGTCCGGGCCTTCGTAAAGCTGCGGGAAATGATCTCATCGCACAAGGATCTGACAAAACGCTTCGATAATCTTGAGAAGAAATATGACGTTCAGTTTCGGACGGTCTTTGACGCCATCCGTCAGCTCATGATTCCGTCTGACCGTAAAAAGAGGCCTATCGGATTTGTGCGGGAATGATGGGGGTATATCCTCATAAGTACGTCTCGTAATTACAACGCATGCACCTGCTATGGTTTCTTTAAGTCTATTTGTTAAATGGCCTATCGCCGATGCAGAATGAAAAAACCTCTTCCCGGAGCGTTAATCCATCCCTCCATGGCCACACACACTATTTTCCTTTCAGTGCTTTACACTTCATTTCTTAGCATAGCGAAAGGGCGAGCGTAAGGAAAGAACCTTTCTCGAATATCGTGACCCCGACTATCCCTGGGATGCTTACCTTCAGTCGTAAAGATCAGGAATACGGGGCCGGAGGAACTGGTGTGCCCCGATGAGCCTCAAAAATGCCTGACGGTCCTCGTCAAATCGTTGCAAACACCCCCTCCCCACCTCTCCCCCTAAAATCCCCCAAATCCCCGCTGAAACGGCCCCAAACAAACACAAGATCTTGTGCGCAATTTCCCTTGACACACAATTGCCTTCCCAGTGTACTCACAATACCCAAAAGCGAGTTCTTATCAAAAAATATCAAATCCTGGAGGGGGTTTTCCGTGACAAGAGCTTATCCCAAAATTTTCTGTCTGGCCGGTCTCTCGTTGGCTCTGGGGGTTTCTTTCTGCCCATCGGCTTTCAGCCAGACCTATCCGGACAAGCCCATCACAATCTACTGCGGCTACGCGCCCGGCGCCAGCACCGATGTCAGCGCGAGGGCGATCGCCAGCGGCGCGGAAAAACTGTTGGGCGTTCCGGTCGTCGTGGACAACAAGCCCGGCGGGTCAACCACGGTCTGCGCAGGTATCGTGGCCAGCAAGAAACCGGACGGGTATTCCCTGGGGGTGCTCAGCGAGGGGGCCCTGACTGTCAGCCCTCACCTCCAGAAGCTGGCTTACGACCCCCTGAAAGATTTTACCTATCTCTCCTACTATGCCTATTACCTCGGGGTCGTCGTGGTTCACAAAGACTCGCCCATTAAGAACATCCAGGAGTTTATCGCCCACGCGAAGGCCAACCCGGGCCTTTCCTACAGTTCGACGGGGATGTACACCCGGCAGCACTTGGCCCTGGAGCGGTTCATCGAATGCAAGGGGCTTACCTTTAAACACATCCCCACGAAGGGGGCATCCGAGGCCAGCAATATCCTCCTGGGCAAGCATTGCGATTTTTCTATCGGCTCCAGCCAGATCACGTTTGTCAAACAGGGGGTGTTCCGACTCCTCATGCTGGTGACGGCGGAAAAGCGGAATCCCCTCTATCCGGACACTCCGATTCCGAAAGATTTCGGCTGTCCGGACGTCCCCCCGGCGGGCCTCATCGTGGTGGGACCCAAAGGAATGCCGCCGGCCATCTCCAAAAAGCTGGGGGAAGTCATCCGGAAGGTAACGGAAGAGCCTTCCTTTCAAAAGGTGCTGGCCAGCTTCGACCTTCCTTATGATTACAAAGACCAGGCGGAACTGGAGAAGAAAATCCCGTCTGACTACGCCATGTTCAGGGATTTTTTGAAGAAGATGGGAGTGAAAAAATCGGACTGAAGCTACAAACGTTTCCCCGGCTATCGCATTTTCCTATTCATCATTCCCGCGGAAGCTGGAATCCAGGAATGTTTTTGATGAACGTCTCCTTCCACGCCGTGCTCAATGTGCCTTGACACACAATTGCCTTTTTTGTATATTCAACCCACCCCAAAGCGAGTTCTTATCAATCGCGGGTATTGTCTGTAAACCGTATCCTTTTTTTCTGATACTGATACTGACACTGACACAAACCACTTACTTTAAAAGCTGCCGCGCAAGGCAAGGTGAAAGACCACATCGGGAGAGGCGCGATTCAAGGGGTCTTCTGTGACCCCGAGGTCCAGGTTTATATTTTTCGAAAA
>JAURYC010000203.1 GCA_030654105.1 Deltaproteobacteria bacterium | reverse complement strand
AAGTAAAATGTAAGTAAAGTTATCCCATTATGAATGGATTTCTAACCTAATTCAGCGAACTCGATAACGCTCGCCGCCGATCTCATCGGTTATCCATCCTTCCAATCAGTAATTATCCGCTTTTCGGGCCATACCAAAGTGAACAGTTGGTGAAAGTGCGCCACGAAGGTACATGAGAGATGAGGGAAGGCCCCTCGAAGTCGGCTTGCAGGGGCAGGCTTCAAACCACCTCAAGCTGCTCTGGTAAAGAGCCATTGTGGTGAGCGTTAAGGAAAAGGCAGGGCATGACTTTGTCAGGTAAGGATCATGGTGAGCGGGACGTCCGTGCAGAACGTTTTTAATTCATCACTTCCGATCACGTGCATAACACGCACTCAAATTCGGTAGCATTTCCTTCGAGGAAACCACTCGGGTCTCACGTGAATTGGGGGACGTGATTCAAACTTTTTCTAATAGTTCAATTGTATAGGAATTTCCTTTTTGGACACGGGTGTACACAGATTATCAGGATAAACTGAAAAGAAAATAATTATCTGTTGTTATCTGCGCAAATCTGCGTCCTATTAAATTTAAGAAGCGTTCCCGCATCATTCCTGCAATGGTCATATTCGTGCGGATATGTGTGACAGGGACAAGCCGGGGGGTGAATAATAACATGATCCCCTTTTTTCCTCTGGATAACAAAGCCGTCAAGCTCAAATATTTTTCACTGACACTCACACTGGCACTGGCACTAATTATTGATACTGGTAATGGGAGCGGGGATTCTTCCCCCAAAGTGAACGAATTTTGAAGAGCAATTGAGGTTTTTAACTTCCATAATATGGGCCTCGCCGAAAAGGCCGCCAAAAACTGCCTTTTCCCCCACATCTTTCCCGGGTACTGGAATCAACCGCACGGCCGTGGTCTTATGATTGATTACGCCGATGGCCATCTCATCCGCAATAATGGCCGCAATGGTATTCGCATCTACCTTCCCTGGAATCGCTACCATATCCAGGCCCACAGAGCAAACCGAGGTCATGGCTTCCAATTTTTCCAAGGAAAGATGGCCCCGGCGGACTGCTTCCGAAAGGTTCAGGTCTTCGCTTATCGGGATAAAAGCACCGGACAGCCCCCCGACGGAGGAGGAGGCGAAGGCGCCCCCCTTTTTCACGGCATCATTCAGCAGAGCCAGGGCAGCCGTTGACCCCGGGACGCCGATAAAATCGAGGCCTAGGCATTGAAGGATCTCTCCCACGCTATCACCCACCATGGGCGTTGGTGCTAAAGATAGGTCGACGATACCGAAAGTAACGTTCAGGGACTGAGCTACTTCCCTGGCGATGAGTTCGCCCACCCGGGTTACCCGGAAGCTGGTCTTCTTGATGATCTCGGAAAGGTCTCCCAGGGTCAGCTTCTTTCCCGATTGGATCGCCCTCTCCAATTCTTTCTTTACCACTCCCGGCCCGCTGACTCCTACGTTGATCACGCATTCCGGCTCCCCGTATCCCAGGTAGGCCCCAGCCATAAAAGGATTATCCTCCGGCATATTGGCAAAGACCACTAACTTGGCACAGCCGAACCCATCGCGTTCCGCTGTGCGCAAAGAAGTCTCTTTGATCGCCTGGCCCATGAGCAAAACGGCATCCATGTTGATCCCGGCCCGGGTAGAGGCAACGTTTACCGAAGAGCAAACCCGTTCCGTTGAAGAGAGAACTTCCGGGATCGTATCGATTAGATTCCGGTCGCCCTTGGTGAATCCTTTTTGGACCAACGCCGAGTACCCCCCGATGAAATTCACTCCCACTGCTTCGGCAGACTGATCCAGGGTCTTCGCCACGGATAGGTAATCTTCCCGCCTTACGCCCTCGGCCACGGCAGCAATGGGTGTTACGGCTAAGCGCTTGTTCACAATGGGTATCCCGTATTTATTGGAGATGCGGTCACAGGTGAGTACCAGGTCTTGCGCATGATGCTGGATTTTTCGGCGAATCCGTGCGCAAAGGTCTTCCGCAGAGGCGCTGACACAATCCCTCAGGCTGA
The DNA here is from genome assembly GCA_030654105.1 of Deltaproteobacteria bacterium. Taxonomy (NCBI): domain Bacteria; kingdom Pseudomonadati; phylum Myxococcota; class Myxococcia; species Deltaproteobacteria bacterium. Next base: position 11,653 of record JAURYC010000203.1, on the reverse strand, counting down.
TCCCCAGGGTGACGGTACGCACATCCAAGTTTTCATTCTTCAGCATCTCTACGGTACGGATAATTTCTTCGGAACTGAGCATAAGTTCCTCTTCCCCTCCCTGCTTATCCTGAGGCCTGGTTTATGGTGACTTTTTAAGGCAAACCCTTCTTAGGAAAGAATCGTTTCGGGTTACGAGTTTCGGGTTCAAGGATTTTTTTAACTCGCAACGCGCAACGCGCAACTTTTTATTTCTATATTTGATTAATTGCCCGAAAAATTTCCTTATGCTGTAAATCCACGGAAATTCCCATCTCCTGGCCCCGCTGCCGCAATTTTTCCTGGATGAGGCGGTAATCCAGCTTCTTGGGAATATCGACTTCGAAGAGCTGGATATATTCCTGCTTGCCACCGATAAGGGCCACCCGGGCGTCCAGGTTGGTAATATTGATGGACCGTTCCGCAAGAATCTCGGCGATCCCGTAAACCAGGCCAGGGCGATCTTCCCCCCGGACGGTTATGACGAAAGGCTCGGTCTCACCGGCCTCGAAAGCTTTCATTTCTTCCGGCCGGATTGGCCTTAAGTTGATGTCCAAGGCCAAGTCCCTGGCCAAATTTTCAAAATCCTGCTTCAGGCCAGAGAGTACCTCTTTTTTGGCGGTGGAGGCAATAAGGATCATGGCAAACTGCCCGCGAATGGCTGTCTGAGAAAGGTCTTCAATGTTGCAGCGATTCTGGAAGAGAACCTTGGATACGCTGGCTACGATTCCTGGCCGGTCACGCCCGATTATGGAAACAGCAACCCAGTCACTCATGCCAACCCCCGTTCCAAGGCATGTTAACCACAGAGGTCCCCGTGCGGCATAGCCGCAATCAAAAAAATATTATAGGACGCGGATAAACGCAGATAAACCCAGCTAAAAGTCTTCACATAATTTTCAGAAACTGAACATTAGTGGTACAGCTGTAAAGACACCTGTATTCATTCTCTGTGGTCTCGGTGTCCTCTGTGGCTAATTATTTTTTCAAAACTTTTCCTCTCCAGGCAAAGCGGTCGAGATTTAGACACCTATCTTTCAGTGGAGGATGGGGAGTGACTGGGGAGCCATTTTTCCCCTCGGCCTGGAAAAGATTGAGCGAGAACTTTTTGGGCTTCCGCAAGCTTGCCGGAGAAGTTATCTTTCTTGAATTCGGCCAACCACCTACGCATGATCAGCCAACCCCCGAACCGGCTCACGTTTTTCGTCCAGGTCCGGTACCACCTCCACCATCCTTTTTTAAGGTTATGGAGATAGAAAAAAAGGACCGGGAAGGAAAGGATGTTCAACCCAATTTGAAACATGTGTTTGAATCGATAAAATCGTCCCATGAGCTTGTGGATAGAGGCTTGCATTTCTTCTGGAGTCATTGGTTCGTCGGGAACGAAGAGAGGAAAGTTTCCATCGTAGTATTCCCATCCGAGGTATTCTTGGGGATAAATTCTGTTCTGTTGCTTGAGCCTGTGGGTCAGTTCCGTGCCGGGCAACGGAACAGGCAACATTACCTGTACGGTGTCAATCCTTGCCTGTTTGATGAACCTCCGGAAGTGGCGGATCCGTTCCTTGGCCGACATTTTAAAATTCACGCCTTCTATAAGGGGATAACCGAAAATGAACATTCCGTGGACCATAAAGCCCGTTTGGTAATATCTTCGGGATAAGGAAATCATTTCTTCTGGTTTCAGCCGCTTGTCCATGGCCTTCAGCTCTTCCCCAATGGGAGATTCAAATCCTATGGCCACGTTGATAATTCCCGCCTCACGCATAGCCTGCAGTAGTTCCGTATCCTTGGCTTTATCCAGGCGGATCTGAACCGTTATCGCAAACCGGGCCTTGACCCTTCGTTGGTATTCTTTGAGCAGAAGACAAAGGCGTAGTGTTTCCAGCCTGTCCTGGCCAAAAAGATCATCGACAATAAAGAAACGTTTGGCCTCGCGCGTTTCATAAAGAGAAGCGATCTGCTCCATCAGGCGCTCGGGATGGGCATACCGGGCTTTCCCCTTGACCGTACAAAACTCACAATCCATTCCGCATCCCCGAACGCGTCCAATAGGATAGAGTTTAACCTTGGCATAGCGCACCAGAGAGAAATCGGGAATGGGCAGGTTATCAAACTCGGTTAAGGGCTTCCTTTCCTGTGTCCTGGCAAGTTGACCTTGATCCAGGTAGGCAATGCCGGCAATGTCCCCCCAGTGACGTTTTCCTTCGAAGGCTAGAAGAAGTTCCTTGAGGGTCTCTTCCCCTTCTCCGATCACCACTATATCAACACTATTGTTCAAGGCCTCGGCTATGTTTTCTTCGACAAAATGCTGCCCGCCGGCAACTGTCAAGATGCCCCGCTCTCGGTAAAACCTGGCAATCTCATAAAGCCTGGGGATGGTGCTGGTCAAACCACCGTATAATCCGACGACATCGGCCGGCCTCAAACCTTGCAGGGCTTCGTGATCCGGCAGGCCGGAGGAGTTTCGCGGAGCGGATCTCCGATAATTGTTTTCATCGATGACCTCGACATCCCATCCTTCCACCTCATGGACGGCAGTGGCCACACTCACCGGCCCTAAGGCGGTTGTGACCCGGGCAACATGAGAATAAATGTTGAACGCGGGATATGCCGGGATAACAATCCTGATCCTGCGCCTTCTCCCCGTCTTGCTGTTCTGGGGACCCATCACACCTTCCATAGTAATTCTCCCTGCATCTTAAATTTGATAGGACGCATATTTACGCAGATAAACGCAGATAATTATTTTTTTTAGTTTATCCTGATAATCTGTATACATCCGTGTCCAAAAAGGAATTTCCTATACAATCAAGATATAATACTTTACCTTGTTTCCTCCCGTAATACAAGGAAGAAGTCAGGTGACCGATGTAGAATTCTCGAAGTGCCGGATGGATACCTGAGGTATTATGAATTTTCAGCCAACCGATTGAATCGGCTTAAACTGGGGAAACTCCGGAACCATCAATTGCCGTATTCTCCTTTTTCTTTTTTGAAGGAGCTCCTCATTTTTTTTCGAAAAGCCTCACCAATCGTTCCAGGTGATGTTTTTCTTGCACGGACAATACCTTGAATACCTTCTTCGCTTCTTTGTCATCCACCTTCCGTCCCATTTTTATGTAAAGGTCTTCAGAATTGATTTCCAGGGAGATGGCGAGTTCTAAAATCTCTTTGAGGTCCTTTCCTTTCACCCACGCCAGCGCTTCCGTCAGGGGCACGCCGCCTTCCACATATTTGATCCCGGGATCAAGCGGGATCACCGAGCCGGGAAATCCCGGATCCGCTTTCAGGCCCGAAAGTTCTCGGTGAATTTTGAAAAGAGCATTTTTATGGCCTTCCTCGTCGGCCGAAAGTTTTTGCAAAAAGTTCACTGTCTCGCGATCTTCGAGCATACCGGCTGTTTCGGAATAAAATTTCTGGGAGCCATCCTCCAGCATCCAGGCTAACGCGACGAGTTCCTCCGGTTTTTTAGCCGGATCAAAATAAGCCATACCAGCTTTCGGTACCCCTTTGGCTACGAAACCGTTCCAGGCCTTTATCCCGCCTTCCATACTGTATACTTCTTTGAATCCTGCTCGGAATAAAATGGCCGCAGCCGCCCGGCTGCGTACTCCCGAAGCTCAATAAGCAATCGTTGGTTTTTGAGGGTCCAGTTCCTGCGCGCTCTTTTCTAATTCCCCCACGGGGATTAATTGGGCCCCCGGCAGATGCCCACTTTCATATTCTTTAGGTTGGCGGACATCCACCAAGTTATAATCTCCCGGAGAATTTCTGTTCAAAAAATCTCGAACTTTTTCGACCGGCCAGGTGGGAATCGATTTGAAATAATCCAGAATGCTCATTTTGCCCCTCCTAAAGATTAATCTATCCCTTCATCTTTCTCCTTGAGCTCTCCAGACACTTGAAATTGTTTCATGAATTTCCTGTCAATGTAATCCTTTAAAATGAAAGAAAGCCTGCCGTCCCATATCCAGTTTTTTTCCAGAGAATTCCCCTTCCGTCTCCCATGTTGAAGATCAGCATATAATCTTTCTGGGGTTGAAAGGTTTGCATGCCTCCTCCTTCCAGGGCGGCCAGGAGATTGTGCAAAAGGATGGGATTCTGCCTTACGGCATAAACTCCGTGGATAAAATCAAGGAACGATTTAACGGGTCAATTTTAACAACCCTATCTTCTACAAACAGGCCTCCCCGGTCTTGAGTAAGCTTTTTAACGTGAAAACGAACTTCCTGGGGCCGGTAGATCCCGGAGAGCATTCCTGGGCCCATGCCGGAGTAATAATGGTAGGCCGAAGAACTGATCAGCGTGACTTGGTGTCCCCGCTGAACATACCGGTCGAGATGTAACAGGGCCGTCAGGTGGGCATGCCCGCCTCCGACGAAAACGAGATGTTTCCCCATCTTCAATATGACCTCTTTTCAGGGAAGGGAGGGTTTATAATTATTTTAGCACGGAATAGATTCCGAGAAGGTAGTTATTTAATATTTTTGAATCTTCATGGATTTTGACTTACCGCAAAAAAGCGGATTCACCTAAAACTATTTCTTCCTTGAAATTTTCTTGACTCCAAAAACAGCTTGTAGTATATGACTTCATAAATCTTTTAAAGAGATTAAAAGTCTGACCTCTTTATTTTTAAAACCTTCCTCCATTCCGTTGGTCGGTAAAACCTCGATGGGGGAACCTTCAACGCGATAGGGAAAAACGATGGAGGACTTTTTAAAGGAATATTTGGCAAGGACCCCGAATTCCGCCAAGCTGTATGCCCGCGCTGCCCGGGTTATGCCGGGGGGTGTTTGCCATAATCTCCGCTATTTCGCCCCCTACCCTCTTTATATCAAAAAGGCTGAGGGCTCCAAGATCTGGGATGTCGATGGGAATGAGTATATTGATTTATGGATGGGCCACTATTCCCACATTCTTGGTCACAAGCCGGAAGCGATCACCAAAGTGATGCCGGAAATTCTGTCCCTGGGAACCCACTGGGGAATTGTGAATGAATACCAGATCACCTTCGCCGAAGACATCTGCCGAATTGTTCCTTGTGCCGAGAAGGTTCGCTTCGGTGTTTCCGGTACCGAAGCGACGATGCATGCTGTCCGGCTAGCCCGTGGCTATACGGGGAGGAAGATCATTTTGAAGGTTCGCGGGGGATGGCATGGCTCCAATAATGATTTGAGTGTTGCCGTCCATGCCCCCATGGATGTCCCGGAGAGTTCCGGCCTTCCCGCCGGGTTAACGGAATACACCCGGACCATCTCCTTCAACGACACGGAAGGAACGATTGCCGCCATCCATAAATACAAATCCGACTTGGCGGCAGTCCTGATTGAAGCCGTGGGGCAGTATTTCATTCCCCCAGGGGATGGTTTTTTGCCGGCCGTGCAGGAAGAATTGAGGAAAGTGGGAAGCCTCTTTATTTTAGATGAGGTCATTACGGGAGCACGGCTCTCTTTAAGTGGCGCTCAAGGTTGGTACGGATTAAAACCAGACCTTACCACTATGGGAAAGGTATTAGGAGGAGGCCAAAACCTGGGCCTGGTCGCTGGGCGCAAGGAAATCATGGACCTGGCTAGCCCAACGGCTGGGTTGCCCAAGGGAAAAGGAGTGTTGATGGGGGGCGGAACATTCTCCTGCATGATCCCCCCGATGATCGCCGGGCGAACTATGTTACGCTACCTTGAGGAGCATGAGAGCGAGATTTACCCCGTTTTGGGGAAAAAAGGGCAAAAAGTGCGGGAAGGGATTGAAAAGACTTTCCATTCCCGCGGTATCCCGGCTCGTTGCTTCGGCGTGGGGTCACTATTTACCACCTGTTTCCCATCGTCAGCGGACATTCCTTTGCGCAACATAGAAGATATCGAGACGCAAACCGATATTCCCAGAAGAGATAAAGAATTTCGCCTGCGCATGCTGAACAAGGGTGTGTATATGATGTATGGCGGTGGGGCTCTTTCTATGGCTCACACCGAGGAAGACATGCTACGGATCATAAGGGCTGCGGAGGAAACAGCAGATGAAATGTCCATTCGGAAAGACTAAATCCTTCGATTCATAAGTTCGGTGACGAACTCATTCCCTCAGGACTTACTGCTGGGGTAGCAAATGTCCGGCAAACCATCAACTTAAAGGAGAGACTGCTTGCTGGATATTCTCATTAAAAATGGCCAGGTGATCGATGGGTCCGGAAACCCCTGGTTTCGCGCCGATGTGGGGATTCAGGGAGATCAAATCGTCCAGGTTCGCTACGGCATCCAAACCGAAGCCAAGAAGGTGATCGATTCCGCGGGCCTGATTGTCTCTCCGGGTTTCATCGATATGCACACCCACTCGGATGTCCGGGTGTTTACGCACCCGGAAGAAGACTCCAAGCTGATGCAGGGGATTACCACGGCCCTGATCGGCCAGGACGGCCTTTCGGTCGCCCCCCTGGATGAAGCCAACAAACCCCCCATGATGCTCCGCGTCTCCGGCCTATTGGGCACCTACCTCAAAGAATGGTCCTGGAACTCCATGGCCGAATACTTGTCCGCTTTGGACGCCTTGCCTCCGGCGACGAATACGATGATGCTTGTGCCCCACGGTGCGATCCGGGCCATGGTGGTGGGTTGGGAAAACCGCCCAGCCAATGGGAACGAACTCGACCGGATGAAACGGATTCTGGCCCAGGCGATGGAGGAGGGCGGATGCGGTTTTTCGACGGGGCTCATCTACCCCCCGGGGATTTATGCCGACCGGACGGAGATGGTGGAACTCTGCAAGGTGACCGCCCGTTATGGCGGGTTTTTTGTGGTCCATATGCGCAATGAGGGGGATTATGTCCTTGATTCCATCCAAGAGGTCAGCGGGATCTGCTTGGAAGCTGGATGCCCTCTCCATATTTCGCACCTCAAGGTGGCCGGCCAGAAGAACTGGGGAAGGGCCGGGGAGGTTCTGGCTCTGCTGGAGGAAGCCCGGGGCAAAGGCCTGGATGTGACCTTTGACCAATACCCTTACATTGCCGGAAGCACCATGCTCGATGCGGTCATCCCGCCGCGTTTTCATGCTGGCGGAACGGCCAAGCTCCTCGAGAGGCTCAAGAACCCAGCCATCCGGGAAGAGATCCGCCAGGTTCAGGAAAACATCAAACCCGAGCGCTGGGATAACTGGATCGACGCGATCGGCTGGACTAACATTATCGTCAGTGCGGTGAAAACGGATGCCAACCGTTTTGCCGAGGGGAAGTCGATTGCTGAAATCGCCAAGGAAACGGGGAAGACCCCGGTGGATGCGGTCTGCGACCTCCTCATCGCCGAGGAAAATGCGGTCACCATGGTCTTATTTTACGGCAGCGAAGACGATGTCAAAGAGATCATGCGCAGCGAGTACATGACCCTCTGTTCGGACGGGATCGTCGGGGGAAAGCCCCACCCGCGCGTCTACGGCACTTGCGCTCGTTTCCTGGGGAAATACGTCCGGGAGGAAAAGGTCTTGACTCTGCCCCAAGCCATAAAACGGATGACCTCCTTCCCCGCCCAGCGCCTCGCCCTCCAGAACCGGGGGTTGATCCGGGAGGGGCTGGTCGCCGACATCACGATCTTTAACCCCGACACCATCATCGACAAGGGCACCTACGCCGAACCCAACCAGTATCCCCAAGGTATCGAGTATGTAATCGTAGGTGGGCAGATCGCTGTGGAGAAGGGGAAGATCACCCCTGTGAGAGCAGGAAGAGTCCTGCGCCGAAGATAAAAGGGACCTAATTCCCTGCCATGTATAGGACCGGGGTCAAGAGTTTCCAAAGTACCGATGAGATAGGTGATCGCTGGAGAAAAAAGCTATGAAGATTTTTCCGGAAACCTTTGAAGGGATCAAGCGGTATTATCGTGCCTTCAAGGGAGAAGCGGAATTTGTCCCCATTCTGGCCCAGATCAACGAGCATGTGGTCAAGCTCTGTGGAGGGGATATTCGGGATTATTACACCAATGCCCAGAAGCTGGTGGATATGAACCTGGCTGTTCATCAGTATTATAACCTGGACATGCCCGGTTTCTATTATGACATCTACAACATCGAGGCGGAAGCTCTGGGGCAGCGGATGAACTGGGAACCGAACCGCATGCCGGATATTGACCGGCAAAATCCTTTAATCCGTGAGCAGGCGGATTTAGACCGACTCCGCCCGCCAGATTTTAAGAAATCAGCCCGAATGCCTTTTGTCCTCGAGGTTATGAAACAGTGCTATGATCTCGGGCTTGCCGCCCGCATTCGCTTTTGTTCCCCGTTTTCCCTGGCTGTTAATGTTCGGGGAATCGAAGCACTCCTTATGGACATACTGACGGCCCCTCAATTTGCTCACCGCCTTTTGACTTTTTTGACCGATGAGGTTCTCATCCCCTGGGTCCAGGCCCAGAGGGAAGCCATCGGCCAGCCGAAAGCAACCGGAAGTGGGGCCGATGCTGCCGCCTCCCCACCGATTGTTAATGTTCCCATTTTGGAAGAATTCGTCATGCCTTACGTTGCCCGGATGAATGAAAAGATTGGTCCCGTAATCAGTATGGGCTATTGGGGACAAAGCTATCTCTACAAGCAACCCAAACCCTTCCGCCGGATGCTGGAACTAATGGCCATGATGAGCCCGAATCTATTGATGTGCCTCGACCCAGATGTAGCTGAGACCGGCCCTGACCCTTATGTCGAATTTGCTCAGGAAAAGAAGATGCCCCTGATGTTGGGTATTGACACCCATCTTCTGCAGGATGGTCCCATCGAAAAGATTATAGAGCGCTGCCGAGGGTATGTCCGGATTGGAGAAAAGGTGGATCGCCGTTTGATCATCTTTTTCAATGATATTTCAGTCCATACCCCTACTGACCATGTCCACGCCGCCATTACGGCCGTGCGCCACTTCGGAAAATACCCGATCGAAGAACTACCCCTTAACTCTTTTCTGCCACACCCAAGGGAATCCTTTCAATCTTTTATAGAACGATTTTCTCGAGTCTGCTGACTTCCATTTTCCTGTGGGGGATCTATGGTCTCAAAGGTCACTGAGTAAAACCTTGACAGAAATTCCTCTTTCGCTAAGATAATTTTAAGGCTGATTTTTATAAATGGTTCGATGCCCGCGAATGATGAAAATTCAACTTAGCAATTCCCCAAAAAATAAACAGGACCGAAGACGCCATGCGAACGACCTATGCCCAAATTGATCTTGAGGCGATTCGCCATAACCTGCGCCAAATTCGGGCAGCCGTTTCCCCATCGACTTTTATTATGGCCATTGTCAAGGCTAATGCCTATGGGCATGGCGCAGTCAAGGTAGGCACAGCAGCGCTTTCAGCGGGAGCAAATGGTTTGGGAGTGGCCATCCCGGAAGAAGGAGCGGAGCTCCGGGAAAACGGACTCAAAGTCCCCATTTTCGTGGTTGGCCTCACCCTTCCGGAACAAGCTTCCCTTTTGGTTGATTATAATCTGGTTGCAACGGTCTCAACCTTGGAGACTGCTCGGGCACTGGCTGAGGCGGCGCGCCGCCAAGGGCGGCTTGCGGAGGTGATGCTCAAAGTAGATACCGGAATGGGTAGGGTGGGCATTCGCCCGGAGCAAGCTTTTAATTTTGTACAAAAATTGCTCGCCATTCCTGGTTTGGACCTGAAAGGGATTTTCACTCACTTGGCCACGGCCGATGCGGGAGACAAAACCTATGCCAACCAACAATTAGATTTATTCACCTCTAGCCTGAATAAAATCACCGCCGCGGGTATTACTTTGACCTGGATATCAGCCGCTAACAGTGCCACCATCCTTGATCTCCCCCATGGCTATTTCAATATGGTTCGGCCGGGCATTATCCTTTATGGCTTATCCCCTTCAAAAGAGACCCAACGCCGTTTCCATCTTTTCCCGGCCATGCAGTTTAAGACCAAGGTGGTCTATATAAAAGAAGTTCCACGGGGGACCCGGGTTAGTTATGGATCTACCTATACCACATCCCAAGAGACGCTGCTGGCCACATTGCCTGTCGGGTATGCTGACGGTTATAGCCGCGATTTGTCCAACCGGGCTTCCGTTCTCATCGGCGGCCGGCGATGCCCGGTAGTCGGGCGGGTTTGCATGGACCAGATCATGGTCGATCTCGGCCCTTCTGGCCAGGCTAAGATCGGCGATGAAGCAGTGCTATTCGGGCGGCAGGGAGATGAAGAAATCACGGTCACGGAATTGGCCGATCTTGCCGGAACCATTAATTATGAACTGGTGTGCGCCATCAGTTCCCGAGTACCAAGAGTTTATGTTAATGAATAAGTCGGTCTTTAATGAGAGAGATAGTGATCCCAACCACCGATGCTTCCTCGTTCATGCCCTCCCGCCTGGATTAGGACACAGCTTCCCCGCAGGAGAGGGCGAAAGGAATTCTCCCGGGCTTCTACCCCATCATCTTCTTCATTATTTTCGCAGCCCGCGGAGGATTGAAAACTCCGCAATCACACAGACGGGAGAGTTCTACGGAAGCCTCCTCCAGGGTGCGTTTCTTGGACCGGACTTCTTCCAGCAGGGATTCGACCAGAGCCGGGGAAATCATCGCATGGCCGCACAAAGTGATAATTTCCATGACCGGGGGTTGGGGAAGTTTTCCCACGGCCCCGATGGTTTCCAGGGAATGGTTTACCGTATGAGGTTTCAACCCTATGGACTTACAGCACTGGACCACCTGGTCATAGAGTCCGGAGACCACCACCGAGATCCCCAGGTCTTTTTCTTTCAACTCCTTGAGGCACCCCAACATATTTTCCCGATCGGGAAAAACGGCGTGGGCGATGCGCTGGTTATCCGCCGCCATCAATTTATCCATGGTCGTCCGGTGGCTGTTGCCGACCCTCGAGTTCCCAAAATTGACGGTTTGGTAATGGGAGATAATCCCGAAGATCTGTTTCATTTTTTCTGAAGAACCCTCCAGGTTAAAGCCCCTGGCAGGCATGACGAGCATGACGTAATCTTCACTCAGACTTTTTTCGTCACCTCTACGATGCAAAGTATGGGTCATGAATTCCTCCTATTTTCCCGGGCGTCCCAGGCCCACGTTAGTTTTGGTGTTCGGCCGGGCCGTAAAACCCACTTTCTTGGCAATGGGAAGAGTGGGAATAGAGCCATCTTCCCCCACGCGGGAGATCATCTCCATGGTGACCACGGTCTTCAGCTTGGGAGCTACCTCTTTAATCTTCCGAAAAACCTCTTCTAATTTTTCCAGGGGAATGATGAATTCGATGATCGCCGAAAGGGCCTTTTCGTTGAGGACCTCCGGTTTGAGCAAGCCCTTGCCCTTGTCGATCATCAAGGCGGTCACCGGGTTTTGGGACTCGAACTGGACGCCCATAGGGGCTAGGGCCTGGGCCATGGTCTGAACGTCGCTGAAGCGAGTCGCCACGCCCGGCCGGCCAAACTCCAGGCCGATTCCGGCGAACCCCGCCTGGAAACGATTGGTGACATCATTGGTCTTCATCTCTTCCGTCCCCCGCCCTCCGATATCGGTGCTGGGGTGCCGGATGAGGGGGTTGCTGAATTCCTGGCGCACGATGCGCGGCCAGGCCAGCTCCTGCTGGAAGATGGCGTCGGTCGGACACACGTCAGCCCTCAGGCAGACGCCGCACTCCACACACTC
>JAURYC010000202.1 GCA_030654105.1 Deltaproteobacteria bacterium | reverse complement strand
TGGGTGTAACCCTGGGCGGAGTAATAATCCCGACTGCGATCCATGTAGCTGACGAAAGAACGGTAGGCTTGACGTTGATTCATTTAAGCACCTCCTGCTGAAAATATTAAAATTTTAACATCGCCTATCTGTTTTGCATTTTGAAAAAGCCTTCTTAAATCCCTCCCGACCTCCCTTTTTCAAAGGGAGGAGAGGTTTTTTAGAAGCAAGAATCGGTTCCAACAAAATCGATGAGGAGGTGTCGAAATGTCCAGGGTAACTGCCAACGGGATTCAAATCGAGTATGAAACCTTCGGAAACCCATCAGGCCGACCGCTTCTTCTGATTATCGGGCTGGGGGCGCAGATGATCCATTGGGATGATGATCTTTGCAAAGACCTGGCAAAACGCGGTCACTATGTCATCCGATTTGATAACCGAGATGTTGGGCTTTCAACCAAATTCGATGAAGCCGGGGTGCCGAACCTCGTTGAAACCTTCGGGAAAATCATGCAAGGGGAGAAAATTAAGCCGCCGTATACCCTGGATGATATGGCTGACGACGCGGTAGGCCTCCTGGACGCTCTTGGAATTCGGAAGGCCCACATCTGCGGTATGTCCATGGGGGGAATGATCGCCCAGACGATCGCGATTCGGCATCTTTCCCACGTCCTGAGTTTGATCTCCATTTACTCAACTACCGGCAATCCTGAAGTTCCCCAACCGAAGCCAGAAGTGATCGGGCTTCTTATCACCCCTCCTCCCGCCGAGCGGGAAGCCTTCATCGAGCACATGCTCGGACTCTTTAAAACCATTGCCGGGCCCGGTTTTGCGGTTGATGAAAAGTGGACCCGCAAGATCATGGCCGAGAGCTACGACCGCTGCTTTTATCCTCAAGGCATGGCTCGCCAACTCGTTGCCATTCTAACGCATGGTAACAGAGGGCCCGCCCTCGCTTCCGTGAAGGTGCCGACCCTTGTGGTTCATGGAACCAGCGATCCTCTTGTGCCGGTGGAGGGGGGGAAGGACACGGCCAAAGCCATCCCAGGAGCTCAACTTATGTTGATAGAGGGTATGGGTCACGATCTACCGCACGGCGGGGCGTGGCCTCGGATTGTCGAGGCAATAGCAGCCCATACGCTGAAAGCAACGCTGTAAGACCTTTTTGCTTATGGGACAAAGGCATCGATTGTCCTTGACAAAAAAAGGTATTTAATATAAATTTGCTCTTACTCTTAAAAATCCGCTATTTTTGAAAGGAGGGATATATATGAGGATGAAAAATTTTTTAGTTTTATTCTCTATCTTGAGTCTCCTAACTTTGATCTCATTCGGAGAGGGAATCGCAGGAACCCTGCAGGATGTCAAGGCGAGAGGAAAACTGATCGCAGGAGTGAAGACCGATTTCCCACCCTTCGGTTTTGTGGATGAGAAGGGGGTGAATAAGGGGTTCGATGTCGACGTTGCCAAAGCTTTGGCCAAGGAGCTCTTTGGAAAGGAAAATGCCGTAGAGTTCGTGGCCGTCACTTCAGGAAACCGCATCGCTTTTCTGACCACCAATAAAATCGATATCATCTTGGCCAGCATGACGATCACTGAGGAAAGAAAGAAAGTGATCGATTACAGCATCCCCTATTTTATGTCCGGCCACCTCATCCTGGTCCACAAGGACAGCAAGATTGGAAAATATCAAGACCTGGCCGGGAAGAAGGTCTCCACTACCCAGGGCTCTACAGGCGACATCGTCACCGGCGAACTGGTTCCCACTGCGGAGCGGATCAAATTCCAGCATAATTCCGAATCGCTCCAAGCCTTGAAAGACCGTCGCGTAGAGGCCTTCGTCCAGGACGATGTTCTCCTTCTCGATCTTCAGAAGAGAAATCCGGAATTGAAGATCGCGGGCTGGCCGCCCTTCCGTCCCGCCCCTTATGGACTTGGGGTGAGGAAAGGAGATAAGGAGTGGCTCGACTCCGTGGATGCCACCTTAACAAAAATGAAGAAGACCGACAGTTATCAGAAACTTTGGGACAAATGGTTTGGAGAGAATAAAAAGGCCCTCTTAGAATTGAAATAGTCATTGAGATCAAGAATCATCATGGGGTTGGAGACAATCTCCAATCCCATTTTATTGTCTATAAGGTTGATGCAAAATACCCATCTGCGGCTTTGCGTTCATCCTTTATCATGGCAGCGTATCTCTCTGCACGCCTCATTCCTCAAGATTTTGGTTGCCTTGGATCTGGGCTTTTTTGCTCAGCCTTATATATGTTTTAAATAAACTTGTATGGGCTACCAATTAGACCCCTCTATTATCATCAAGCATCTTCCCCTGTTCCTGAAGGGGGTCTTCCTCACCGTGGAGATCTCTTTCTTCGCGATTCTCATCGGATTGCCCATCGGAATCCTTGCGGCGGTTGGCCGAACTTCGAGGTTTAAAATCCTCAATCTCGTTGGAGCCGTTTATGTGGAGGTCTTTCGGAACACGCCGCTTCTTATTCAGATCTTCATCATCTTCTTTGGACTTCCTGGCATCGGTATCAAACTTTCTCCTTATGTCTCGGGGCTGATCGCCCTCGTTCTCTATGTAGGAGCTTATAACACCGAAGTGATCCGTGCCGGATTGGAAGCGGTTCCAAGGGGGCAGATTGAGGCAGCCAAGTCATTGGGACTCACCGGAGTTCAAACCTTTCTCTATGTCATTATTCCCCAAACTTTACGGATCTCCTTGCCGGCTCTCGGGAATAACTGGGTGGCCTTAGTTAAGAATTCATCCCTGGTCTCGGTCATTGGGATGGTGGAGCTGACCTGGGTTGCTTTAGACCTGAATGCGCTGACTTTCCGGTCTTTTGAACTCTTTGGGGCGGCGACGATCTTTTATCTCATTCTCATTTTTATCTTGATTAACATCCAGTCCTATGTGGAAAGGCGTTTTGCTTATAAGACGTAGATAAAGATGATGTTCGACTTCGACGTTATTATTAAGAATCTACCCTATCTCCTATCCGGTGTGAAATTCACCATCGCCTTGGCTTGCCTTGTGATCATCTTGGGAACTTTCTTGGGAATTATCCTGGGCTTATCCAAACTTTCTAAAAACCGTCTGATCCGATATCCGGCCAGTTTTATTGTGGAGATCACCCGCGATACCCCCATCATCATGCAGATGTTCTTCATCTTCTTTGGACTCCCGGCGTTGGGAATTCGATTGAAGACTTTCCCTTCAGCTGCCTTGGCCATGAGCCTCTTCGCTGCAGGAAATACTGCGGAGATCGTTCGCGGGGCTATCGACTCCCTTCCCACGGGTCAATTCGATGCGGCCAAGTCCTTAGGGATGAACTATTTCCAGATGATGATTCATGTGATCATTCCGCAGGCCCTCCGGCGGATGCTCCCCCCGGCGATGAATCTTTTCACCACCCTCATCAAAGATACCTCCTTGGCCGCCATTATCGGCGCTTTTGAACTCACGCGCGCGGCGCAGGAGATCATTGAGAGGACCTTCCGTTCCCTGGAGATCTATCTCGTGGTCGCTGCCATCTATTTTATCATCTGCTATCCCCTTTCTTATTACACTCGCAAGGTGGAGAAACAAAGGGTGACAGGTTTCTGAGGTCCTTATGATTGAGGTGGGAGATATCTACAAGAGTTTTGGAAAGGTGAAAGCCCTCAATGGAGTAACGACGACCATCAAAAAGGCCGAGGTAGTCGTCATCATCGGCCCGAGCGGCTCTGGAAAGTCAACCTTTCTTCGATGCCTTAATCATCTGGAAAAAATTGACCGGGGGACGCTCATCATTGATGGCATCCCCCTGACCGATTCGAAAACCAATATTCATAAGGTGAGAGAAGAGATCGGAATGGTCTTCCAGCAATTCAATCTTTTCCCCCACCTCAGTGTACTGCGGAACATCACCCTGGCTCAAATCAAGGTAAGGAAGCGATCTTCACAGGAAGCGGAACGGATTGCTCGTGGTCTCTTGGAGAAGGTGGGAATCCCTGAGAAGGCTGATAACTATCCCTTTCAGCTTTCCGGAGGGCAACAACAACGGGTAGCCATTGCCAGGGCCTTAGCTATGCAGCCCAAGATCATGCTCTTCGACGAACCCACCTCTGCTTTAGACCCCGAGATGATCGGAGAGGTACTGGATGTCATGAAGAATTTAGCCAAGGAAGGGATGACCATGGTGGTGGTGAGCCATGAGATGGGTTTTGCGAAGGAGGTGGCCGACCGAGTCATCCTTATGGATGAGGGGAAGATCATTGAAGAAGGAACTCCGGATCGTCTTTTTGACCATCCCCGGGAGGAAAGGACACGAGCCTTTTTAAGTAAAGTTTTGAAGTAATCCCCCCGCCCCTCCTTGAGTAAAGGGGGAGATTGGGGATTAGAAAGTCATTCTAAAAGTAGGGAGGGGAGATGGCGGAAAAGATCATCGGTATCTTAGGAGGAATGGGCCCGGCGGCTACGATCGACCTCTTCACAAAGATCGTCAAGGGGACGAAGGTTAAGAAAGATCAAGACCATTTGAGAATTATGGTTGACAATAATCCAAAGATTCCAGATCGAACTTTAGCCATCCAGAGGAAAGGGCCAACTCCCCTGACCCAATTGGTTCGAAGCGCAAAAATTCTGGAGAACGCCGGTGCTGACTTCATTGTCATCCCCTGTGTGACCGCTCATTATTACTACGATTCCCTGCAGAAGAGGACAAAGATCCCGATCCTCCACATTGTGGACGAAACAGTGAAGTCTATTAAGAAAAAATTGAAAGGAATGGGCAAAATCGGCCTGATCGCCACGCAAGGGACGATTCACACCGGCCTCTTCCAAAAGGCTTTCGCTAATAACGTTATAGAATTGATCCTTCCAACTCCCGAAGTTCAGAGAAAGTGGGTGATGGAGGCCATTTACGGGAAGAAGGGGATTAAAGTTATTGGTCCGTCAGAGCATTCAAAACGTCTCATACGTAAAGCCTCCGAGAGTTTAATCAAGCAGGGAGCAAAGGCAATCATTGCCGGTTGCACAGAGATCCCCCTTGTATTAAAAGCAGGAGACCTTTCTATCCCCGTGATCGACCCAATTTCCATCCTCGCCAGTACTGCCGTTAGGAAGGCACGAGATAAAAAAGGGAATTCGGTACCCTAAGAAATTTTAATATCCTCCAGAGGGGCATACTGCTGGCCGTCATGCATGCCACTGTCCAGAAGATTACCCTGGAAAATAGGTCGAGGATAAGATCGCAACTTTTTACGTTCCAAAAAACTTTCTATCCATAA
>JAURYC010000201.1 GCA_030654105.1 Deltaproteobacteria bacterium | reverse complement strand
AAGAGCTGGCCGCGGAGTGGTCGCCGGAGATCGGCTCCTGGACCTTCTACGGAAAGGGTTCGGGGCACGTTCCCTCGTTCGGCGAGATCAGCCCTGACCTGATTATCAATGCCTTGGCCAAAGTGATGAATCAATCCTATTCGCCCCGAGAAGCAGGGTACGGGGGGAAAGCTTTAGAGATGACCAAGGCGCTGGTCCCCAATAGGGATCTGAGTTTTTGCGCCGGCTGCCCGCATCGCGCTACTTTCTGGGCCATCAAGGCGGCACTCAAGCTTGATGGACGGGGAGGGTTCGTTACGGGAGATATTGGCTGCTATTCGCTCGGTTTGGGCCCGGCAGGATTTTTCCAGCTCAAAACCATGCACGCCATGGGATCGGGTACGGGGTTGGCCACAGGCTTTGGCCAGCTGCACAAGTTCGGGTTTGACCAGCCCGTACTTGCGGTTTGCGGCGATTCCACATTTTTTCATGCCGCCATCCCTGCGCTGATCAATGGTGTTTACAACAAATCCAACTTCGTCATGGTCGTCTTGGACAACAGTGCTACCGCCATGACCGGCTTCCAGCCCCATGCCGGAACGGGCGAGACCGCCACTGGATCTCCGGCGCCGGTCGTGGATATCGAGAAGCTTTGCGCGGCCCTGGGGATTCGTGTGGAGACCTGCGATCCTTTCGATCTTCAGGATACGACAGAAAAAATTTTGGATTTGATCAACGAAGAAGGTGGAGTCCGAGTGCTCATTTCCCGCCGGAAATGCGCCCTGGTCAAGGCCAAGGAAGAGAAAGCCCAATACAAAGTACATATAGACCCGGAAAAATGTTTGGGGGAATCCTGTGGCTGCGCCCGCTTGTGCACCCGGATTTTCAAATGTCCGGGGTTAATCTGGAACAAGGAGCAGGGTAAATCCCAGACCGACGAAGCCATCTGCACCGGCTGCGGTGTCTGCGCCGACATTTGTCCCCAATCTGCTATTATCCGAGAGGAAAATTGAAATGAACCTTGCCAAAGACCCATTGAATTTGATCATCACGGGCGTAGGTGGCCAAGGTAACGTTTTGGCCTCCCAGCTGGTCGGCCGCGCCCTGGTTAGAGAAAATTTTTATGTAACCATCGGAGAAACCTACGGAGCTTCCCAGAGGGGCGGAGCGGTGATGAGCCACCTGCGGATATCCAAAGAATCCCAGCACAGCCCTCTCATTCCTGAAGGGCAGGCCGACATCGTCGTCGCCCTGGAACCGGTGGAAGCCTTGCGGGTGATCGGCCAGTACGGGAACCCGTCGGTGGCCGCCGTGGTGAACTCCCGCCCCATCTACCCCACGGCTGTAACCGTAGGCGAAGCGGAGTATCCCTCCTGGGAGAAAATCAAGCAGACTATTTATGAATTGGCCCGGAAAGCCTGGTTCATCGACGCCACAGAGATGGCCCTCTCTTACGGCTCACCCATCTTTACCAACATCATCATGGTCGGCGCTCTGGCCGGCACCCAGCTCATTCCTTTGGAGCGGAAGGCCTTTGAAGAAATCATCCGGGAGAGCTTCCCGGCTGCCCAGGTTGCTGATAACCTCAAAGCCTTCAAGCGCGGCATGGAAATGACTCAAGGTTTCTAAGACCAACTTTCCATCCTGTCATAGCAAAGAATTGACTCAGCTGCTGGTGAGAGGTTAAACCGGCATCTCCCTGTAGACCTTGTCCTTTGCGGAAAGCAGGCTATCGACGGTGACACGGGCCAGACCGGACCAAACATAGCCACCCGGCTGGGATATACCCAGTTAACCTATGTAGTCGCCATCCAGTGGATCGACGAAAATAAACGACAGATACAGGTTTGCAGAAAGGTGGAAGGAGGGATAGAAGTGATCCGTGGACCTTTACCAGCCTTGGTGACTGCCGAATTGGAGCTGGCCAAACCCAGGCGGGCTTCCCTCCCTTTGCTGATCCGTTCCCTGCGGTCTGAAGTGAAAGTTTGGAAGGCAGAAGACATCCAAGCGGACCCACAAAAGTTGGGATTGAAGGGCTCACCCACCTGGGTGAAAAAGATCTTTTCTCCACCGGTACGGGAAGGGGGGCCTAAGTTCTATGCCCACGAAGATCTTCAGGGGGCTGTGGAGAAATCCCTTGAGGCTCTCCTGGCCGATAAGAAGTTCGCTTCCCAGTTTCTCTCTCATTGGGAGGCCTGAAATCATATGCCCAGGAATACTAAAGGATTGGAAGTAGCCAAAATTATCCCTGACTCCTGCATCGGCTGTCAGATTTGTTTGAGCGAATGCCCGGTGGGTGCCATCCGGCTTTCAGCGGAGGGGGTGGCGGTTATCGACCCGGAAGCCTGCGTCGGATGCGGAAAATGCTCTGAAGTCTGTCCGGTGGGGGCTGTTCGCTTCGAAAAGAAAAGGCGCCAAAAGGTAACCCAGGAAAGAAAAAAAGATTTCACGGAGGGCCTGGTTGGTTACCAAGGTGTGGCCGTCTTCATCGAAGTTCTGAACGGCCGGGGAGCCCCGGTCTCCTGGGAGCTAATAGGAAAAGGGCGGGAGTTGGCCGCCAAAAGAAAGGCGAGGGTAATCGGCCTTCTCCTGGGGTACCAAATGAAAGAGATCGCGGAAGAAGCCATCGCCTATGGTTGCGAAGAAGTTCAAGTAATCGATAATCCCTTGCTCCAAAGCTATCTCTCCCAAACTTACGGGGAAGCCCTCGCGGACCTGTGTCGGCGAATCAAGCCGGAGATTCTTTTGCTTGGAGCCACTCCTCTGGGGAGGGATCTTTCTGGAAGTGTGGCCACTCATCTAAATACAGGCCTCACCGCCGATTGCACCGCTTTGGATATTGATGAAGAAAAGGGATATCTTCTAATGACGCGGCCGACTTTCGGGGGCAACATCATGGCCACCATTTACTGTCAGGAGCATCGCCCCCAAATGAGTACCGTCAGGCAAAAGATAATGAAAGCCTCAGAAAAGGATTCCAATCCTAAGGGCGATATTCACTTTCAGCCGTGGAATCCGCCCGCAGGGGAAATGGCCAAAATTATTGATTTCCTAAAGGAGACCCCCCAGGCCGGCAGTGTGGATATTGGCCAAGCCCCTGCCCTTGTCGTGGCTGGAAAGGGGGCTTGCGACCCAGCCTCCATGCCCATGCTTCAGGAGTTGGCTGATTTGATTGGGGGGGTAGTGGCTTGTTCCCGGCCGGTTGTGGAATCTGGATTGATGCCCTATGAACGACAGGTTGGTCAGACAGGGAAAACAGTGGCTCCCAAGTTATACATTGGAGTTGGAATTTCCGGAGCTGTCCAGCATATAGAAGGCATGCAAGGCTCCGAAAAGATATTGGCCATTAATTCTGATCCCCAGGCACCGATCTTTCGGGTAGCCGACGTTGGGCTGGTAGGGAACTATTCGCAGGTAGTCCCGGCGCTGGTCGCCAGCCTAAAGAAAAAATTAGGGTCAGTGTGAGTGTCAGTGTCAGTCAAAAAATACGGATCAAAAGCTATTCTTTTACTCACACTCACACTGACACTCACACTTGCTTGGAGTAAAGATGAAAGAGGCCTTTGATGTGGCCATTGTCGGGGCAGGGCCGGCCGGCATATCGGCGGCCTGCCTTCTGGCTGACCAAGGCGTCAAGACCATTGTCGTAGAACGTGGCGAATACCCCGGGTCCAAGAATATCTCCGGAGGTGTCCTCTATGGGTATGACCTGTACCAGATCCTCCCGGATTTTCCTGCCCAAAACTGCCCCATCGAACGGAACATCGTTGAGTCCAGGCTCTGGTACCTATCCAAGGATGGGGGATACAGCCTTTCTTACAGGAATCAAATATTTGCCCAAGAGCGGAAACAGAATGTATTTACCGTGGGCAGGGCTAAATTCGACCGATGGTTTGCGGAACAGGCGAAAAAAAAGGGCGCCCTGATGGCCTGTGGAACCGTGGTCACCGACCTGCTGCGGGACGACCAAAATCGAATCGTAGGAGTACAAACTGACCGCGCGGATGGAGACCTTCGGGCGAAACTTGTCCTCCTGGCGGATGGGGTCAATTCACCTCTGGCTGCGAAAACAGGATTTCGTCCTGAACCTAAGCCTCACCAGGTGGCCTTGGCAGTGAAAGAAGTGATCGAACTCAGCGAAGAGCAGATCCAGGAACGATTCAACGTGGAGCCTAACAACGGCGTGACCATCGAGATCCTTGGCGTGGTCACCAAGGGCATGAATGGGATTGCCGTAATCTACACCAACCGAAAATCACTCTCCCTCTGCATCGGGGCCAATCTGTCCGATCTCGCACAACACAAAGTTAAACCTTACGAAATGATGGAAGACTTCAAAGAACACCCCATGGTAGCTCCCCTAATTCGGGGAGGCAAGTCCACAGAATACATGGCTCACTGGATTGCCGAGGGGGGGTACGATTCCATCCCTCAACTCTGCGGGGATGGATTTCTTATTGGCGGGGATTCGGCCATGTTATTCAACACCCTTCACCGGGAAGGGTCTAACCTGGCTATGACCTCGGGGCGGTTTGCGGCCGAAGCGATGCTGGAGGCATTGGAGAAAGGAGATTTTAGCCGCCATGGCCTGCAGGGATATATTTCTCGGCTACAGAATTCTTACATTTTTAAAGATCTGAAAAAATACAAGCGTTTCGGCCAATTTCTCGAAACCCATCCGGAATTATTCACCTCTCTGCCGGAATGGGCCAGTCAGGCAGCCAGGGAGATACTCACGGTCAATGGAGTTCCTAAAAAAGAGAAGCAGAAGGTCCTCTGGAATCAACTCCGAGCTAAAATTTCCCCTATGAGGCTCCTGAGGATTTTCTGGGATGGCTGGAGAAGTGTAAAATGAGAATGAAGGTCGAAGACAAACTTTTTTTAGACCGGTTCCGGGTGGATGAGGAGCCTCATCTGCGGATCATCGATGGTTCTGTGTGCCAGCACAAGTGTTCTGATCAGCCCTGTCTCTATTTTTGCCCGGCAAATGTTTATCGGTTGGAGAAAGACCGCATCAGCATTGCTTACGAAGGTTGTCTGGAATGTGGGTCCTGTCGCATCGGATGCCCCCATCTCAACATAGAATGGCGGTTCCCCAGGGGGGGATACGGAGTAAGCCATAAGTTCGGATAAACCACGCAGGGAGCAGGGAGTAGGGAGCTATGCACTATACGCACGGCGCTTTTCTTTCAAGCTTCGGCTTCATCTACCAGTTGGATGAGGTGTTTTACTTCCACCTGGGAATTCTTCTGGCCCAGCTGGTCCTTTAATTGCAGCATGCAGCCGGGACAGCCAGTGACCACCACCGAGGCTTTGGTAGCTTGGATGTCTTCTACCTTTTGCCGGCTGATTTGTTGGGATAGATCATAATGGTAGAAGCTAAAGGAGCCCCCGCCTCCGCAACAGCGTTGGGCATCGCGCATTTCCACCAGAGTGATGCCGGGAAGGTTTTTCAAAACCTCCCGGGGTTGAGACAACACTCCTTGTCCGCGGTTGAGATGGCAGGGATCGTGATAGGTCACTTTCTGGAGCGATTCTTTCTCACCCTTGGTCAACTTGATCTTTTGGGTCAGGAATTCAGCTATGTCCAGAACTTTTCCGCTGAAGGCGCCAACCCGATCTTTCCATTCCTGACTCTCCCCCTCTACCAGGGTCTTATAACTCTCCTTCAGGGCGCTCCCACAGGTAGCGCAAGCAACGATTATCGCATCCAGCTTGTAGGGGGCAAAGGCTTCGATGTTCATTTTCAACAGGTCCAACCCATTCTGCAGGTCGCCCGACATGAAAACCGGGATACCGCAGCAAGTCTGCTTCTTGGGAAAAACCACTTCCACCCCATGGCGGCCCAGCACCCGGATGAGCGAGCGGCCAATGGCCGGATCCACGAAATCGATGAAGCAGCCGGAGAAGAGGCCAGCCCGCAATTGGGCTGGCCCTTTGGAAGGAGGTATCACTTCGGGGAATTCCTTCCGGAGCGGAGTTTTGCTTAGATCTGGGATCAACCTTCTTTTGCCGAAGGCCGAAAGGAAAAAGGGGAGGTGCCGCAGTTGTCCATCCCCCTTCGGGGGTGCAAACATCTGCAAATAGGAGAAGGCTTTTAGCGCTTTTTCGAAAAGAGAACGATTTTTGAGTAGATACTTGAAGGCGATCTTCTTGGAAAGCGGCAACCCTCTCCGTTTGGCCAGCTCGGCGCGGATCCCCAGAATGAGCTTCCCCTGATCCACGCCCGCCGGACAGGCTCCTTTGCAGGTCAGGCAGAGGAGACATTTAGAAAAGATGTCTTCCGTGTAAGAAGAATACGGGAGTTCTCCCGCGACCAGGGCTTTGGCGATCTCCGTTTTTCCGCGGGAACTATAGGTCTCCCTTTGCAATTCTCTAAAAACCGGGCAGACTGCGGCGCACACTCCACAGCGCGAGCATTTCTCCGCCTCCTGGATCATGATTTGCTCAGAGTACATAGAAACTCCGTATAAATAGTGTCAGTGTCAGTGGCGACTGCTGGATAATGATTTAACCAAACCACTCAACATTCTGCTAATTTCACCCACTTCTGCTTTAAAAGTTAAATATTCATTATCGGAAAGATAGCCCAAATCTTTGACTAATAAAAATTGGTATTTCAATTCACCTGCCGAACCTTTGGCAACGCCCACAAAATAACGGTATTCAGTTCTGTTTAATCTATGACTCCCTTCTATTAAATTAGTAGCAATCGATGCTGCCGCCCGTCTCATCTGAGAAATAAGACCAAATTTTTCACTCTTGGGAAACTTTTCAGTGATTTTGTAAACTTCAAGAGTAAGCTGATGGCTCCTCTTGAAAACCTCAAGTTCTTCAACACTGCTTATTTTATTTTTTTCCTTTTGATCTTTTATCACTGACACTCACACTGACACTGTTTCTCAAACAAACTTCCCCGGATTCATAATCCCATTGGGGTCAAAGACCTTCT